>JBEPYU010000008.1:0-44483 GCA_041641215.1 Thermaceae bacterium | reverse complement strand
CGCTTCAAGGCGTTGATGAGTGGGGTAAGCTGTTCCATGGGGACCACCTCCTATGGGTACCTGCCCATCCACGTGGGCGCAGGTCCATCCTAAAGGGGTGGTCCCACGTTTTGACGTGTACTGAGCCTGCGCCCTCAGATTCCCAAAAAACCTCACGGGGACTTTTCTACCGGGGCCCCCATGCGGGCGCAAGCCCGCATGGGGTGGTATGATACCGCCACCTTCCCGGGGAACCCCGGGTACCTTCCCGAGGGACGTGTCCTCCCTTCCCTCCCGGCCTCGGCGGGCCAGGGCCTGGATAGCCTTACTTTTAGGAAGGCTGCTCACTCCTCCTCAAACCCGTGGCTTGCAAAGCGCAGGGTGCGGCAGTTCTCGGTGAGGGTGCGCACGAGGTGGTCGGGGACCTCCCCCTGGAAGGTGGCCTGGATCTCCAGGGTGACCCGGACCTCGGCCCCAGGTAGGTTCACAAGATGGGCGATCACCTCCTTGGCGATCTGGCTGGCCTCCAGCCCCGCCCTCGTAGCCTCGAGGTCCTTGACCGCATAGAAGCGCCTGGGAAGGGGCCTGGGTGGGGGAGGCGCCCTCCTGCCCTCTGCGGCGCCAGAGGCCCCAACCCCCTCCTGGCCCGGCCTCGGTCCCCCGGGGTTGGCCGGCCCCCCTCCCTCTGCCTCCAACTGGCGGCGTGCCACCTCGGGCTTGACCAAGAACCCCATGGGTGCGCTCTCCGAAAGGGGGATCTCCTGGCCTGCCCGTAGGCCCCGGTAACGCCCCGCCTGCTCGTCAAAGCTCTCGGCGTAGGCGAAGCCGTCCTTCTCCCACGTGGGAAGCTTCACCCCATCCCGCACCGCACGGATGAGCACCGAAGGATCCTTGAGCCGGGGCAGGTACACGTAGCGGCCGAAGTCCTCAAGGAGCTGGCTAACCCCCACATGGTCGCCCCGCCAAAGGGGCACCTTGTCCAGCTCCATGCGGAGGACCGCGCCCCCTAGCTGGGGGTAGAGGAGGGCCTCGGAGACGAGTTTTCGGCTAGCGCGCACGGCCAGGGGCTCGCTGCCTTGGAGCCTTATGGCCTGCCACTCCAGGGGGCTTTGCGCCGTGGGCTGCACGGGCACGAGGAGCCACACGAAGGTCTCCGGGATGCGGGCCTGGACCGTCTCATGGGCCAAGTTCCGCTGGCGCTCCGCGGTCCGCACCTGGTGCGGGTCAAGGTTTTGGGCCTCCCGGTCCTCGAGGATGGACTCCCACGCGAGGTAGCGGCGCACCGCCTCGTCCAGGTCCTGTAGACGGGTGGCGTCCGCGGCGAGGAACACCAGGGCGTTGCGGTAGTTGCGGGGCTGGCCTCCCCGCCACTCCAGGATCTTCTGCGCAGCAGTTTGGGCCGGGCTAGTGCCGTTTCGGGTGTGGGGGGTATCCAGGCCCAGGATCACCAGGCCCACCTCGGGGCTATCCGGCACGTCCTGGCTGGAGCGGGGGAAGGGGTGTACCCGGCTGAACTCGCCCCGGTGGCGACGCACCTCTTCCCTGACCCGGCGTTCGATCTCCTCGGCCACGCGCTCGGGCTGCCCCTTGAGCTGCTCCGCCCGATCCTCGGCCAGGCTCATCACGTTGGGCTGGGGGGCATACCAGTAGCGCGCCCCGTCCGTGTAGAGGTAGGTGGCCTGCGCGGAAAGCCGCCTCAGGGCATCCCCGAATACCGCCGGCGACTCCCCGGGCATCACACACCCCAGCTTGATCCGCCGGTCCTCGAGGCCCCGGTTGGCCGCCCTATAGGTGGGCGCAGAACCCAAGAAGATGGTCCGGGCCACGCGTCGCGCCGCAGAGTAACGCCCCAGGTTGGGCTGCTCCCCATCCAGCCGCACAGGAAGGGAGCTTGGGCTGTCCACATCCCGCTCCAGCACGGGTTCCCAGTGGTCTGGCAGGTAGCGGGTGAGCTCCGAACGCACCCTGGGGTCGTCCATGGGGATGGTGGAGGGCAGGATGAGGGGGCTGCGGTCCCCCTGTTGCCAGAGGCTGTGGATCACCGCGGCCATGAGCCGCAGCACGCCGCGGGTGCGCTGGAAGGTGATCAGGGTGGACCAGTCGCCGTAGAGCCGGTCAAAGACCTCCGGGTGGATGGGGTAGGCCGCCTTGATCCGGCGCTCGTACTCCGCCTCCCGGCACTCGAGGGGAAACTCGCCCGAGTGGGTGCGGTAAAGCTCCGCAAAGGCCCGGGCCACCACGTCGCGCGCCTTGAACTGCTCGGGGTCGGTCATGGGCTGGAAGAGGCGGCGGCGGACGATCTCAAAGCTCTCCTCAGGGGTGGCCGGCCGCCAGGGGGTCTCCATGCGGCCAATTACGTTGCGCAGGCGGGCCAAGGCCTGGCGGCCCCGGATGCCGCCCACCTCCACGTCCTCCACCCCGGCGTAGGCGGAGGGGCTATCGGAGGCCGGCAGGCTCACCACGAGCAGGCACCGGGACGAGGCCCTAGCCGCCTCCGTGAGGGCCTGGGCAAAGGTGAACTGGGTGTCAAAGCTACCCCCGGGCAGGTCGGGTTCGTCGTGGAGCTGCCGGGCGTAGGCCACCCACTCGTCGATGAGGATGAGGCAGGGCCCGTACTCGTTGAAAAGCTGCCGCAGCACGTCCCCGGGGTTGGTCGCCCGTTCGTCGTCGGCCTGAACCCTCTCGTAGGCCTTGCGGCCCCCAAGCTGCCAGGCGAGCTCCCCCCAGAGGGTGCGCACCACGGTGCCGTCCTCCTTGACCTCGGGCCTACCCGGGGAGATGCGGTTGCCCACCAGGACCACCCGCCGGACCCCTTTGGGGATGGAGGTCAGGCCCGCCTCCCTTAGCACCTCCTCCACCCCGGGAAGCTCGGATGGGGGCAGGCCAGAGAACAGGTGGTAGAGGGCCAGCATGGAGTGGGTCTTGCCGCCGCCGAAGTTGGTCTGGAGCTGCACCACGGGGTCGCCGTCCAGGCCGGAAAGCCGCCTCACGGCGTTGGTGAGGAGCCACTTCAGGCTTTCCGTGAGGTAGGTCCGCCGGAAAAACTCCACGGGATCCCGGTACTCCTCGCTGCCCTCGCCCAGGTAGACCTGCCACAGGTCCGCAGCGAACTCCGCCTGCTGGTAGCGGCCGCTCGCCACGTCGGGGTGGGGGCTCACCACCTCCCGCCAGGGCTTAAGCCCCCCGCTCGCCGCCGCCTCGAGGAGCGACCCCCCGGCCTTGCGCCTTTCGCTGCGCACCTGCTCGTCAAACCGGACCCGCAAAAGCTCCATCTTCATGCGCTCCAGCTCCGCCACCTGGGGCGCGGAGATGGCCGCAAGGAGGCGGGCTGCCGAGTCCAGGACGCGGTAGGCGTCGTCGCTGGAGAAGGGCTCCTGGTGCGCCCAGCGCCTGCGCCACTCGCGTAGCTCAGACACCAGGGTCCTTTCGGCGGCCCCTAGCGTCCGGCGGAACACCTCGTTCCAGGTATCCCACATGAGCTTGAGAAGGCCCGCCGCGTCCCAGCTGGCGATCTCCTTCTGGGCAAGGAGGGGATCCTCCAGAAAGCGCCTTAGCGCCTCGGGGCTTAGGGCACCGTGCTCGAGGGCGTGCCGGACCTCGCGCTCAACAAAAGGGCCAAGCCCCTGCCGCAAAAGCTCCAGCGCCCTACCCGCCCGCTCGTGGTTGGTCATGGCTTTCACCCCCTAAAGCAAGGTCTCCTGCCACCCAGCGGCCGACCGGGCCAATTGGGCGAGCTCGGGCCAGCCCAGGACCAGGGCGTTGTACGCCTGGGCCTCCTGAGACCACCCCTGCCGCTCGGAGATCCCGTAGAGGCGGTAGGCCAGATCACGGGCCAGCTCCGCCCGTGAGCCCAGCTTCCGAACCAACCCTGCCGTGGCCGCGTCGCCCGCCTTTTCGTGGTAGTAGACCCGGATGAGGTGATGGACCGCCCCCCAGACCGTGGGGCGGCCGTCGCGCTCCGGGTCCCAGTCCTTGGGGAGCTCCTCGGGCCTAAGGAGCCGCACCCGGCCACCCCGGGCCCAGACGATCCCCGCCTCCTCGAGGGCCGACATGGTGGTCACCTTGGCCTTGGTAAGCAGCTCGGCATCCCCAAACTCGCCCTCCTTGAAGCCGTACTGCTCGTACCAGGCGATGGCCCAGCGGGTCTCGTTGTCAAACTCGTCCTCCTGCTCCGTGAGCACCTCATTCAGCACCTGGTTGATGAGGCCAAGGGCCGTGCGCACGCTCATGGGGCGGCCGTCCGGCTCCAGCACCCGGCTATAGCGGGAGAAGACGGCCATGCCCGGACCGATGGCCGCCTGGGCCAGGTCCACCGGGGCGATGTGGCCCTGCCGTAGCCGCCGAAGCGCCTCGGGCAGCTCGCGCTTGAGCTCGGCCACGAACCCCCGCCGGTCGGTCTGGGGCGCATCCTCGGGGCGAGGACGGCAGGCCAGCACGATGTAGGAGGCCAGGGCGTTCGTGCCCATGGAGACCATCCGCCACTTTTGCGATGCCCTTACCGGCCACGTGGCCGTGATCTGGAAGCCCGTCTCAATGAGGGCGGTGAGCATGGTCTCCCAACCGGTCGTGCGGTCAACCCGATGGTTGCCCTGCCCGTTGGCCTCCCCTTCCCCCTCGTCCTCGCCGCCCTCCTCGTCGTCCTGCTTGTAGGCGTAGTAGACGGTAAGGGGGAAGCGGGGGTCCATCTTCTCCCTCAGCTGGGCAAAGGCCCTCCGCAGGCCCTGCTCAAAGTGCTCCTTGGCCGCGTGCTTATCCCCCCCGAACCGCTCCGGGGCCGCCACCAGCTCAGGCTCCTTGGGTACCAGGATGGTGGCGAAAAGGTCCGGGTAAAGGTCGCCGATGGTGCGCCGCAGCCAGACGTAGAAGAAGTCCGAGAGGGCGGCGTAGCCGATGTTATCGTAGTACGGCGGGTCGGTGCTGACGAGGATGTCCTTGAGGCCGTCCCACAGCTGGGCGGCGTCAATGGGGCGGGCGTGGCCGTTCACTATACTAGTGGTCCAGATGTTTTCCAGCCCCTCAAGCACTCGCTCGAGACATACATCCCAACCTGATCGCGGCGAGCCCAAAGGGTTACCCTCTCCGAAGTCCCAGACCATGGGGATCGCTTGTCTTGCGAACAAATCCTTGATTTCTACACGGCTCGCCTCCCACCGGCACAGCGCATTATTGAAATCCGCGCACCGATCCAACGCCAGCGCCAGGAAGGTCACCACCGCGCGGACGTACTCCTCCGCCTCACCCTCCGACATCCCGGCAGCGAGGGCGTCCCGCCGCACGTCCTCCCGTACCTCCCGCACCAGGTCCGAAAGCGTCACCAGCGCCGTGAGTTGGCGGGGAGTGAAGAGGTCGCCCCATTGCGTGTAGCCATACGGCGCACACGTGCCACCTGTAAGGCGCTCGGGTACGCTGCCCTCCGGCTTCCATCCCGGCTTCGCCCGATGCGCGATTGCTTCGTGCTCCTCGGTAGCGGGGAGATATATCTTGCCGCGCCCCGTGTCGGCCACGATGGCCACAAGGCGCGCGGCCATCCGCCCTGCTTTCCCCTGCGCCTTGATGTAGTCGTCCCCAATGGTGTCCCCGGTCAGGAGGCAACGGAAGGTAGCACGGCCGATTTTTGTACCCGCCCTTACCGCTTCCCTATCCTCGGGCGGCCCAGTGCGCACAATGAAGCGCCAGGTGCCCGCTTTCCGGTCCACCACCGGCTCCAGCCAGGCTTCCCTGCCCCTCCTGCTAGATAGCCAAAAGGTGCTCATGAGGGGCACATGGGCCCCCCGGGCCGCTGGGTTAGGGCTTGGGACGGTCCTTGCCCATATCCAGGCGATCACCGGAAGCTCCTGGCCCACGTAGGGCTTCAGGTGCGGGTGCTCCTCGGCCATCTCCGGCGTAACCTTGACGGGCGGGTAGAGGTGGCCGATCCTCCCCCGGGCCCGCTCCAAGATCACCCGACCGTAGTAGCGGACATCCGCCGCCAGCCCGGCGGTGCCCTTCCAGCCGCCCTCCCCGCCAATCTTTTGCCGATCCTCGGGGTTGACGGGGGGGTAGTCTGCCCAGCGGGGGGCGATCTCCAGGTTGCACTTGTTGAGGAGGACGGCCACCGGATTGATGTCCCCCGCATGGGCCTGGAACCCCAGCCTTGCCGCCTCCAGCGGAATAGAACCCCCGCCCGCAAAGGGATCTAGCACCGGGGGCAGCTTGCCGCCACAGTGCTTGAGCATCTCGGCCCGCGCCTCGGCGTAGACCTCGGGGTGTCTGTGCAGCTGCCTCTCCATCATCTTGCGGATGATCCCAAAGAGGCGCTCGCGCTCGCGGGCCTGGGCCTCCTCCGTCGGGAACCGCTCCGGGTGGCTGGAGGGGTCGTCCACCACCGAGGCAAAGAGCACCGCCCGGGCCACGGGAAGGGGCAAGCGGGCCCACCAGTGGTGGATGCCCTTGGGATGCGGCCCGATGCCCGGCATCTTGTCGTACGCCGAGGCGTCGTTGATCTCCGGCAAGGGCAAGGCTACTTCGATGAGCTTCCTCATCGTGGCCTCTCCTCGGACTGGCAAGGGTGTACCCCTACGAATGGGCCGGAAGACCCCCCTCCAGGATAGCTGAACCAGGCTGCCTCGGGCATGTCCGCCCCTTTAATGGGGGTCCTCCGCGGACTCCAGGAGCTTCCGGAGGTCGTAGTTCACGCTCGTCACCCCGAAATCCGGCTCCCGCCTGAAGGGCTGGCGGATGTAGTGCACGCGGTAGTCCCCACCCTCCAAGAACTCCACGATGGCCAGGATATAGTCCTCGGGCTTGTTGAGGGCCGTGAGGATCTCGTTGCGGGTGACCGTGACCACCTCGGCCCCGCTCTCCCGCCCCTTCACCTCGATGAACCGGATCCGGCCGGTGCGGGGGTCGCGGCTTTCAATATCGTAGCCCAGGTGCTCGGCCTCCCGGTCCACGGGCTCGTACCCTAGGCGCCGCTCCACCTCCATCACGATGGCCCGGGCGCGTGCGGCCACCTCCTGCCGGTCAACGGATTCCCGGAAAGGCACGGGCCGGCCCCTCAAGAGCCCCGCAGGCACCACCACGAACCCGCCCACCACCACCGGCGGGGCCGCGGAAATCTGGGCCTCTAGGTCCAGCTGCTCCATGCGGCGCTTGAGCCGCGCGGCCAACTCCTCGGCCCGCTGCCTCGCCTCCTGGGAGTTGAGCCGGGCGTTGGGCTTGCCGGCCTCCTCCTGAAGCCGCAACTCCTCGGCCCGGTGGGCCCAGTAGGCGATCTCCTTGGTAAGCCGTCCCTTCACCGCCTGCCGGGTCTTCTCTATCCACGCTAGCCGCCTATGGCGCACTTCTTGCAGGTGCTCGGGGACCACCGTGCCCACGGCGTAGGCCAGGGCCAGGTTCTCCAGGTCCCGGCCAATCCAGGCGCACTCGGGCCGGGCCAGGATCTCCTCCGCCGGGGGCTCGTCCTCCCGCAGGGGCCGGAAGTCCAGGTAGGGAGCGTAGCCCAGGGGACGGGCGCGCCCCTCCCGGTCCACCTCCACGTAGAGCATGCGGCGGGAGACCACCCGCCGCTCGCCGGAAGGGGTGAGGCTTGCGTCCTGGACCGCGTGCTCGAGGTAGAAGACGAGGCGCGGGGCATCCCCGGGGTCGGCCTCGTCCACCAGGACCGCGCCTCGCCGCAATAGCTCCCGGTGGCGCTCCAGGATGAGGTCAATGGTGGCGTCCAAGAGGGGGTGGCCCGGGCCGATGAAGGCGGCCGGGGGCCGGCCGGGCAGGGCGACGAGGTCCTTCTCAAAGGTGATGCGCTCGTACTTCGGGAGGACCGGCTCGCCGGTGCCCAGCGTGCGGGCCCGCTCCCGGATCGCCGCCGGGACGTGGGTCACCTCGTACCGCCTGGGCTCGCGCGGCCTTATGCTCCCCCCTAGGTGCCGGAAGGCCTCGAGGAAGAAGGACTCGATGTAGTGGGGCTGTAGCCGCCGGGCCTCGGCCCGCTGCATGTCCTCCCGGATCCGGCGTAGCCGCGGCTCGTCCATGACCTCTTGGACCAGGGCCCGCTCCTCCACCAGCTCCCGCAGGCGTTCAACCTCCACGGCCTCCTTGACCACCTGCTCTAGCCGGGCCCGCACCTCAGGCCGCTCCCCGTAGCGGATGGCCTCGATGAGGAGGTCCCTCAGGGGCCGCCCCTCGAACTGGAGCTTGCCCAGCACGTCAAAGACCTGGCCCCCGAGGGCCTTGCGGGCCTCCTCGAGCTTCCGCAAGAGGGTGTAGTAGACGTCCCCCTCCCGGGTCTCGATGGCCACCAGGTTCCAGAGAAAGCAGGTCTCCGTCTGGCCGATGCGGTGGATGCGCCCAAAGCGCTGCTCAATCCGGTTGGGGTTCCAGGGCAGGTCGTAGTTCACCATGAGGTGGGCCCGCTGGAGGTTGATCCCCTCGCCGGCCGCGTCGGTGGCCACCAGCACCTGCACCTCGGGGTCGTGCAGGAAGGCCTCCTGGGCCCGCTTGCGCTCCTCCCGGGTCATGTGCCCGTGGATGGTGACCACCGCGCTGGGCCTCCCCAGGAAGGTACGGATGCGCTCGGCTAGGTAGTTGAGGGTGTCCCGGTGCTCGGTGAAGACGACCAGCTTCTGCCGGGGGGAGGAAACGGGCTTTGGGAGGCCGCCCTCGGGGGAACCGGTCCCTGGCCCGGAGGGCCTATGGAAGATCTCCTCGAGGAGGCCGGCAAGCTCCTGCCACTTCCGGTCCTCGCCGCGCCGGCGCACCTCCTGGGCTAAAGCCTCAAGGCGCCTCAAGGTGGCAATCTCCGCCCGTAGCTCCTCGATGGTGCGGGCGGCCGTGGCCTGGTCCAGAACCTCCTCCTCGATCTTCCCCCGCTCCTCCTCCGGCGCCTCCTCCAGGTCCTCCAGGGCCTCGAGGTCCAGGGCCTGGGCCGGGGGGAGGGGCACCGCGGCGCCCCGCTGCCAAAGCTTAAGCTCCCGTAGCCGCCTCTCCAACCGCTCCCGCCGGCGGCGCAGGGACTGGTAGATGGCCTCCGGGGAGGAGGCCAGCCGGCGCTGCAGCATGGTCAGGGCGAACCCCACGGTGCCTGCGCGCCTTTCGTCCCCCAGGGCCTCCGCGCGGTTGAACTCCTCCCGGACGTACTCCGTGACCTCCTTGTAGAGGCGGGCCTCCAGGTCCGAAAGCCGGTAGGGCACGGTGTAGGCTATCCGCTCGGGGAAGAGGGGCGTGCCGTCGAACTTCACGAGCTTCTCCTTCACCATGCGCCGCATGAGGTCGGAGACGTCCACCCGGTGCACGCCCTGGCGGAACCGCCCCTCAAACCGGTCGGCATCCAGGAGGGCCAAAAGGAGCTGGAAGTCCTCCTCCTTGCCGTTATGGGGCGTGGCGGTGAGGAGGAGGAAGTGGCGGGTGCGGCTGGAGAGGAGCTGGCCTAGGCGGTAGCGCTTGGTGCGCTTGATCTCGCCGCCCACGAAGGTGGCCGACATCTTGTGGGCCTCGTCCACCACCACCAGGTCCCAGAAACACTCCCGGGCGGTGAGGAGGGCCTGTACCCCCTCGTCCCAGGCCAGCTTGTCCATCCGGGCGATGACAAGGGGGTTCTCCATGAACCAGTTGCCCGTACGGGCCGCCTCCAGCTTGTCGGTGGTGGCGATCTCAAAGGGCAGCTGGAAGCGCCGGTACAGCTCATCCTGCCACTGCTCCACCAGGTTGCCCGGGCAGACCACAAGGCAGCGGTGCACATCGCCCCGGACCATAAGCTCCTTGATCAGCAGGCCAGCCATGATGGTCTTGCCCGAGCCCGGGTCGTCGGCCAGGAGGAACCGCAGGGGCTGGCGGGGGAGCATGTGCTCGTAGACCGCGGTGATCTGGTGGGGCAGGGGCTCTATGAGGGAGGTGTGCACGGCCAAAACGGGGTCAAAGAGGTAGGCGAGCCGGATGCGGTGGGCCTCCGAGACCAGCCTGAAGAGGGCCCCATCCCCGTCAAAGCTCCACGGCCGGCCCTGCTCCACAAGCTCCAGCCGCGCCTCGTCGTTGCGGTAGAGCAGGACGTTGCCCAGGCGACCAGCAGGGTCCTTGTAGGTCAACTCCACGGCGTGGTCGCCAAACCACTGGAGGCTCACCACCGTCACCGGGGTGTCGGGCAAGATCCCGTATAGGAGTGCGTTGGGAGTCAGGTCTTCAAGCCGCACCGCCATGGCCTGCTCCCCACGGTACGACGCCATTCTACCGGACCAAACCACCAAAACCCTCCAGGGGTCCTGTAGGATGCCGGCATGGGGATCTGGGACCGCATCGTCGGGGCTTACCGGGCCGCAAAGGCCGCAGGGGCCAAGGCGGCCGAGCGCCGAAGGCGGCTTGAGGAGTTCCGGGAGATGGTGGCTGCTGCGGTGGCCGACGGCCTCCTGACCCCGGAGGAGCTCGAGGCCATCCGGGAGGCCCAAGGGGGGCTAGGCCTCACCGAAAGGGAGCTCCAGGCCATCCGCGGGGAGGTCATCCGGCAGGCCCTCCGGGCCGCGACGGAGGATAGGCGCCTTAGTCCCGAGGAGGAACGCTCCTTATGGGAGCTTGCGGAGCACTTCGGCCTCCCGCCCGACGGGATCCCCGCCAACCGGGCCGAGCTTGAGCGCTACCGCCTCCTCTACCGGTTGGAGCGGGAGGCGCTCCCGGTGGTTGTGGTACCGGGCCTCGTCCTGCGTAGGGGGGAGACACCCCACTGGGCTGAGCCCGGGGAGCTCCTCGAGGAGCGGGTGATCCAGCGGCGTTATGAGGGCAGCTCCTCCGGGCTCTCCTTCCGCATCGCCAAGGGGGTGAGCTACCGGGTTGGCGGGCACCGGGGCCGCATGGTCACGGAGACCGGCCTCGTACCGGTAAGCCGGGGGGAGCTCGTCCTCACCAACCGGAGGGTGGTCTTTACGGGAGACCGAAGGTCCGTTTCGGCGGAGTGGACCAAGGTGATCGACGTGATCCTCTACGGGGACGGGGTCAAGTTCTCCGTGACCAGCCGGGTCAAACCCGTGTGGATCCGGTTCTCCGAGCCGCGTAACGCAGAGATCGTAGGCGTCCTCATCTCCCGCCTGATCCAAGGGGTTTGATGGCACCCCATGCGGGCTTGCGCCCGCATGGGGGCCCCGGCAGAAAGTCCCCGGGGAGTTTTTTGGTTGGAAGCGAACCAAAACCAAAGGGTATAGCCCCTGGACCCGGAACCTAAGGGGCGGGGAGGGAAGCCCTGGCCCCTAGGGCAGGCGACCGGCCCGGCTACGGGACGGAGGTTTTCGCCCCGGTCCTCTCGGCCACCAGCCGGAAGAGTTCCTCCTCGCCCAAGGTGGGCACCCCCAGGGCCCGGGCCTTTTCTAGCTTGCTTCCGGGATTCTCCCCCACCACCAGGTAGCTCGTCTTGCGGCTTACGGAATCCGTCACCTTGGCCCCAAGCCGTAGGAGGAGGGCCTTCACCTCCTCCCGGGGCCGGGAAAGCTCCCCGGTGATGGCGAAGGTGAGGCCCTTTAGGGCCTCTCCCCCCTTCTCCTTGGCCGCCATCTCCACCCCGGCCTCCTTCAGGCGCCGCACGAGGTCCTGAAAGAGGGGATCCCTTAGGGTTTCCAATAGGGCCTTGGCCGTAAGCTCCCCCACCTCCTCCACCTCCAGGAGTTCCTCGAGGGAGGCCGAAAGGAGCCGGTCCATGTGGCCAAAGCGGGCCGCGAGGTTACGGGCCAAGACCTCCCCCACCCCAGGAAGCCCCAAGGCGAAAAGGAGCCTCTCCAGGCCCCGGCCCTTGCTCTCCTCGATCTGGCGGAGGAGGTTCTCCGCGGACTTCTTCCCCATCCGTTCCAGGGGGAGGAGGTCCTCTAACCTCAGGCGGTAAAGGTCAGCCACGTCCCGGACCAGGCCCGCCTGGAGGAGCTTCTCGATGAGCTTCTCCCCTAGCCCCCCGATGTCCATGGCCTTGCGGCTCGCGTAGTGGCGGATGGCCTCGAAGCGCTTAGCGGGGCACAAGGGGTTTGGGCAACGGTGCACCTCGCCCTCCTTCACCAGGCGATGGCCGCACTCCGGACAGGCCTTTGGCCACTCAATGGGCCTTTCCCCTCCCGTACGCCTTTCCTTGAGGACCCGGACCACCTCGGGGATCACCCCCCCAGCCTTGTGGACAAGGACCCAGTCCAGAAGCCGGAGGTCCAGGTCTTGGATGTAGCGTTCGTTGTGCAGGGAAACCCGGCTCACCTCGCTCCCTCCGAGGAAAACGGGGTCCAGCACCCCCACGGGGGTCACCCGGCCCGTGCGCCCCACCTGGAAAACCACCTCCTTAAGCTGGGTCTCCTTCTCCTCCGCGGGGAACTTGTAGGCGATGGCGAAGCGAGGCGCATGGGCGGTATGGCCGAGCTCCCGCCAAAGCTCGAGGTCGTCCAGCTTGACCACCACCCCATCCGCCTCAAAGGGCCACTGGCCCTTCGCCCTAAGCCAGGCCCGATAGACCTCCTCCACCCCTTCTACCCCCAGGGCCCGGGCAAAGCCGTGCTCCACGGGGAAGCCCTTCTCCTTAAGCCAAAGGAGAAGGTCGTACTGGGTCTTAAGGCCCGTCTCCTCCAGGCCCAAGCCCAAACCGTAAAAGGTAGCCCTTAGGCGCCGGCTTGCGGTGATCCGGGGGTCCTTTTGGCGCAAGGAGCCTGCGGCCGCGTTCCGGGGGTTTTTGAAGATCCGCTCCCCCCTTTCCTCGAGCTCCTGGTTCAGGCGGAAGAAGGCCTCTAGGGGCATGTACACCTCCCCCCGGACCTCGAGGCGGGAGGGCACCCCTTGGAGGCGGCGGGGGATGGTGGGAATGGTGAGGAGGTTTTGGGTTACCTCCTCCCCCGTCTCCCCATCCCCCCGGGTGGCCCCGTAGACCAGGACCCCTTCCTCGTAGTAGAGGTTGACCGAAAGGCCATCCACCTTGGGCTCGAGGGTGTAGGGGAAGGGCCCCTTACGGCCTAAGGCCCTTTCCAAGCGCTCCTCGAAGGCCCTTAGCTCCTCGAGGGAGAAGGCGTTATCCAGGGAGTACATGCGCGTGGGGTGGCGTAGGGGGCGGAAGGTGGCCTCCAGGGGCTTGGCCCCCACCTGCTCCGTGGGGGAGTCGGGGCTTTTGAGCTCGGGGAAGCGGGCCTCGAGGTCCTGGAGCTCCCGGAAAAGGGCGTCGTATTCCGCATCGGAGATCTCGGGATCGTCCAGGACATAGTACCGGTAGTTGTGGTAGCGGATGAGATCCCTCAGTTCCAAAACCCGCCGCCTGGCCTCCTCCAAGGTCATAGCCCCAGTCTAGCGCGGGGTATAATGTTCCCGGCGAAACGCCAGGAGGTGCGTATGAGGAAGACGTTGGTTGGGATGAGCCTGCTCGTCCTGAGCCTGGCCCTGGCCCAGGTGCGGGTAGGGGTGGCCTTTGACGCAGGGGGCAAGTTCGACCGCTCCTTCAACCAGTCCTCCTGGGAAGGGGCCCAAAGGGCCGCCAAGGAGCTCGGGGTCCGGGTCTTTGACTTCGAGCCCGCAGACCCCGCCCAGGTAGGCCAAGGGATCCGGACCTTTGCCCAGGAAGGGTTTGACCTGGTCATCGGGGTGGGCTTCGCCAACGAACCCGCCATCACCGCCACGGCCAAGGAGTTCCCCAAGGTGAAGTTCGCGGTGATCGACTCCGTGCCCGGCGAGGGGAAGCTGGAAAACGCCGTAGGCCTGGTCTTCCGCGAGCACGAGGGGAGCTTCCTGGTGGGGTACATCGCCGGCAAGATGACCCGCACCGGCGTGGTGGGCTTCATCGGGGGGATGGACATTCCCCTCATCCACAAGTTCGAGGCGGGCTACCGGGCAGGGGCGGAGTACGCCTTCAAGGAGGATGGCATCCAGGGGAAGGTCCTGGTCCAGTACGTGGGCACCACCCCCGCGGCCTGGAACGACCCCGCTAAGGCCAAGGAGATTGCCGCCGCCCAGGCCCGCCAGGGGGCGGACATCATCTACGCGGCCGCTGGGGGCTCGGGGCTCGGCCTCATCGACTTCGTCAAGCAGACCAAGTGCCTGAAGGAGGGGGGGAACATCCGGTTCGTCCGGAAAGCCGACCCCTACGCCAAGGTCCCCAAGTACGCGGACTACACCAAGGCCTGCGGCACGGACGGGAGCAAGACCACCCCCCTCTTCTTCATCGGGGTGGACGCCAACCAGAACTACCTGGGGGATACGGACAACAACCCCAACACCCTAAACCACGGCCTCACCTCCATGATGAAGCGGGTGGACGTGGCCACCTACGAGGTCATCAAGAGCGTGGTGCAGAAGACCTTCAAGGGTGGGGTGCGGGAGTTTAGCCTGGCGAATAACGGGGTGGGCTACGCCCTGGACGCCTACAACAAGGCCCTCCTCCCCGCTAGCCTGGTGAGCAAGCTGGAAACCCTCAAGCAGCGGATCATCCGGGGCGAGATCAAGGTCCCAACGACCCGCTAGCCCCTCCCTCCAACCCCCTAGGGCCTCCCCCTAGGGGGTTGGCCTTTGGCCCAAGGAACCGGGCAAGGGCTGATATATTGGGGCCTGTGGCCGAAGCCCTCCTCCTAAGGAACATCACCAAGCGCTTCCCCCTGGTCTTGGCCAACGACCGGATCAGCCTAGACCTGAGGTGGGGGGAGATCCTGGCCCTGGTGGGGGAAAACGGGGCAGGGAAGTCCACCCTCATGAAGATCGTCTACGGCCTCCTCCCCCCTGACCAGGGGGAGATGTGGGTGGACGGCAAGCCCTACCGGCCCAAAAGCCCCCTAGACGCCATCCGGGCGGGGATCGGCATGGTCCACCAGCACTTCATGCTGGTGGAACCCTTTACCGTCCTGGAAAACCTCATCCTGGGCTTGGAGCCCGGAAGCCCCCTCTACCTGGACCTCCCCAGGGCGCGCAAGGCCGCGGAGAGGCTCATGGACCGCCTGGGCTTCCAGGTGCCCTTGGACGAGCGGGTGGAAAACCTGCCCGTAGGCCTCAAGCAGCGGGCGGAGATCCTCAAGGCCCTCTACCGCAAGGCCCGGATCCTCATCCTGGACGAACCCACCGCGGTCCTCACCCCCAAGGAGAGCGAGGAGCTTTTCCGGTTCCTAAGGGCCTACGCCCAGGAGGGCCACGCGGTCATCTTCATCAGCCATAAGCTCAAGGAGGTCCTGGCCCTAGCCGACCGGATCACGGTCATCCGGGATGGCCGGGTGGTGGGAACGGTAGCTGCCCCTGAGGCCACCCCTGAAGTCCTAGCCCGGATGATGGTGGGCCGGGAGGTGGTCCTGAGGGTGGAGAAGACCCCCGCAAGGCCAGGAGAGGTGGTCCTCAAGGTCAAGGACCTCGCGGCCCCCCCTAGGCTCAAGGGGGTGAGCTTCGAGGTCCGATCCGGGGAGATCGTGGGCCTCGCGGGGGTAGAGGGCAACGGCCAGACGGAACTCGTGGAGGCCCTCACGGGCCTCCGCCCCTACGAGGGGGAGGTCCTTTACCAGGGGCAACCCCTCCCCAAAAGCCCTAGGGCCATCCGGACCCTAGGGGTAAGCCATATCCCCGAGGACCGGCAAACCCGGGGCCTGGTCTTGGACCTTAGCGTCCGGGAAAACGCGGCCCTTGGGGACCAGCACCGGCGGCCCTTCTCGGGCTTCCTGGGTTTTTTGGACGAGGAGGCCATGGAGGCCCACGCCCAAAGGCTCCTGGAGGCCTTTGACGTGCGCCCCCGGGCGGCCCACCTCGAGGCCCGCCGCTTCTCAGGGGGCAACCAGCAGAAGATCGTGGTGGGGCGGGAGCTCCTAAGGGGACCTAGGCTCCTCCTCGCGGCCCAGCCCACCCGGGGGGTGGACGTGGGGGCCATCGAGTTCATCCACCGAAGGCTCCTCGAGGCCCGGGACCAAGGCCTGGGGGTGCTCCTGGTCTCTGCAGACCTTGGGGAGATCCTAAGCCTTTCGGACCGGATCCTCGTCCTCTGTGGGGGAAGGATCGTGGGGGAGCTGAGCCCCATGGAGGCCACGGAGACCCGGCTTGGCCTCCTCATGGCTGGCCTAAGCCCCACCCCCTAGGGAATGTGGGCCAGGGCAACATCCCCGGGAAACCCTTCCCTAAGGATGAGCCCATCATGGCCCCGGACTGGCAAAGCCTGAGGAGGCTCGTCCGCCACCACTCCCTTACCTTCTACCTGGGAAGCCTCCTCCTGCCCAAGGAGGAACGCCGGGGAGCCTGGGCGGTCTACGCCGCTTGCCGGCTAGGGGATGAGGCCGTAGACGGCCCAGGGGCTTCCCCCGAGGCCCTGGAACGCTGGTGGGAAGGGATAGAACGGGCCTATGGGGCTAGGCCCCAAGCGGACTGGGAAAAGGCCCTCGCCTGGGCCCTAGAACGCTGGCCCATCCCCAAGGAGGCCTTTGCCCACATGCGGGAAGGCTTCCTCACCGACCTCTCCCCCGTCCGCTTCCAAAGGCAGGAGGAGCTCATGGCCTACTGCTACCAGGTAGGGGGCACCGTGGGCCGGATGATGGTGGCCATCTTGGGCGGGGGCCCCGAGGCCGAGGGGCGGGCCATCCTCCTGGGGCAGGCCATGCAGCTCACCAACATCCTGAGGGACGTGGGGGAGGACCTGCAGAGGGGCCGGGTGTACCTCCCCCAGGCCCTTTTGGCCCGCTTTGGGGTGGAGGTGGAGGACCTCCAGGCCAGGCGCCCCACCCCAGGGTACCGGGCCCTCATGGGCTACCTCGAGGAGCAAGCCCGGGCCCTCTACCAGGAGGGCCTCAAAGGGCTTGGCCTCCTCCGGGTGGGCAAAGGGGCGGTGGCCCTGGCCGCCTTGCAGTACCAGGCCATCCTGGACAAGCTCCGCCTTTGCGACTACGACAACCTAAGGCGCCGGACCAGCCTCACCTCCTGGGAGCGGGCGGGGCTTCTCCCCAAGGCCCTGAGGATGGCCCTAAGGGGCACCTGATGCGGATCGTCTGGCACCGGGGGGATCTCCGCCTCCACGACCACCCGGCCCTCCTCGAGGCCCTGAAGGAGGGGCCGGTGGTGGGGCTGGTGGTCCTGGACCCCCACAACCTCCAGACCTCCCCCAGGAGGCGGGCCTGGTTTTTGGAAAACGTACGGGCCCTAAGGGAGGGGTACCGGGCCCTTGGGGGAAGCCTTTGGGTCTTGGAGGGCCCCCCTTGGGAGAAGGTGCCAGAGGCCGCAAAAAGGGTGAGGGCCAAGGGGGTTTACGCCCTAAGGGCCTATACCCCTTACGGCCGCTACCGGGACGAGCGGGTGCGGGGGGCCCTTTCCGTGCCCCTCCACCTCCTCCCCGCCCCCCACCTCATCCCCCCCGACCTGCCCCGGGCCTACCGGGTCTACACCCCCTTTAGCCGGAACTTCCCCGGGGTCTCCCCACCCCTCCCCCCGCCCGAAAGCCTCCCCCCCTTTCCCGAGGAGGGGGAGATCCCCAAGGAGACCCCCGACGTCCCCCTCCCTGAACCCGGGGAGGAGGCCGCAAGGGCCCGGCTTGCCGCCTTCCTCGAGGGGGGGCTTGCCCTCTACGCTGAGGCCCGGGACCGGCTGGACGGGAGCGGGGGGGCCCGGCTTTCCCCCTACTTCGCCCTGGGGGTCCTCTCCCCCCGGGAAGCCGCCTGGAAGGCCTTGAGGATTGGGGGAGAAGGGGCGAGGAAATGGGTCTCGGAGCTCCTATGGCGGGATTTCGCCTACCACCTCCTCTACCACTTCCCCGACCTGCAAAGTAGGCCCCTAGAGGCCCGCTGGGCCCACCTCCCTTGGCAGGAGGAGGAGGGGCTTTTCCAGGCCTGGTACCAGGGGCGCACGGGGGTGCCCCTGGTGGACGCGGCCATGCGGGAGCTTCGGGCCACGGGCTTTCTCTCCAACCGGGCCCGCATGGTGGCCGCCCAGTTTGCGGTGAAATACCTCCTCCTCCCCTGGCCAAGGGCGGAGGAGGCCTTCCGCCACCTCCTCCTGGACGGGGACCGGGCGGTGAACCTCATGAACTGGCAGTGGGCAGGGGGGCTTGGGGTGGACGCGGCCCCCTACTTCCGGATCTTCAACCCCGTGCTCCAGGGCCTCCGCCACGATCCCCAAGGGGGCTGGCTCAGGCGTTGGGCCCCGGAATACCCCTCCTACGAGCCCCAAAACCCCCTGGTGGACCTCGAGGCCGCCAAGGAGCGGTACCTAGCCCTAGCCCAAAGGCTTAAGGTAGAGTGAGGCCCGTGAAGCGCCTTACCCCTAGGGAACTCCTCCCCTACCTCCGGCGCCTACGGGATGACCCCCTGGGGGTACTTTGGGAGTGGAGCGGGCTCGCCCCTAGGCTCCTCCTCCCCCATCCCCCCGTGGCCCTCCTCTTCGACCCCGAGGGGGTAGAGGGGGTCCTCCTGGCGAACACCCCCAACAAGGCCACCTTCCAGTACAGGGGCCTGGCCCGGCTTACGGGGCGGGGCCTCCTTACGGACCATGGGGCAAGCTGGAGGAAAGCCCGCCTGGCCCTTAAAGATCCCTTCCTGCCCCGGGCGGTTTTGGGGTACAAGGGGATCTTCCAGGAGGAGGTCGAGGCCTTCTTTGGGGCCTGGGAGGAGGGCCCCCGAAACCTGGAGAAGGCCATGTTGGAACTCTCCTTGAGGCTCCTTGGCCGGGCGGTCTTCGGGGAGCCCCTATCCCCTAGCCTGGCCCACCACGCCCTGGAGGCCCTGGAGGGGATCATGGCCCGGGCCCGAAACCCCCTGCTTGCCCCCCTCAACCCCTGGGAGGGGATCCGCTTCCAAAGGGCCAAAAGGGCCCTCTACCGGGAGGCGGAAAGCCTCCTCCACCTCCCCCCCCTCAAGGGGCTTCCCAGGGAGCGGGCCCTCTCCGAGGCGGTGACCCTCCTTGTGGCCGGGCACGAGACCGTGGCCAGCGCCCTCACCTTCAGCCTCCTCCTCCTCTCCCACCGCCCGGACTGGCAGGAGGAGGTGGGGCGAAGGGAGGAAGCGGCCTTAGCCGCCTTCCAGGAGGCCCTTAGGCTCTACCCTCCGGCCTGGGTGGTCACCCGTAGGCTCCCCGAACCCCTCCCCCTGGGCCAGGACCTCTTCCCCAAGGGGAGCACGGTGGTCCTTTCCCCTTACGTGACCCAAAGGCGCTACTTCGAGGACGGGGAGGCCTTCCGCCCGGAGCGCTTCCTCGGGGAGCGGGGTACCCCCTCAGGGCGGTACTTCCCCTTTGGGCTTGGGCCAAGGCTCTGCCTGGGGCGGGATTTTGCCCTCCTCGAGGGGATGGTGGTCCTCAAGGCCTTCTTCCGCCGCTTCTCCTTAGACCCCATCCCCTTCCCCCGGGTCTTGGCCCAGGTGACCTTGCGGCCGGAAGGGGGGCTTTGGGCCACGGTCCGGCTCCGCCAGGGGGTTGGGGTATGACCTACGGGGGTTTTCTCCTCCTCTTCCTGGTGCTGCCCCTGGCCCTCCTCCTCCTTCGGCATAGGCCCCAAGGCCCCAGGCTTTGGGGTTACCTCCTCATGCCCCTGGTGGCCCTCCTCTACACCACCCCTTGGGACAACTACCTGGTCTGGCGGGGGGTCTGGGGGTACCCGGAGGAAAGGGTCCTCCTCCGGATCGGGTACGTGCCCCTGGAGGAATACCTCTTCTTCCTCCTCCAACCCCTCCTCACGGGGGGCCTCCTCCTGGGGCTTGCGGGCCCGCCCCCCCTTCCGGGGCCGGGCCTGGCCCGGGTGGTGGGGGGGGCGGGAACCCTCCTCCTGGCCGCCCTAGGGGTCTTGCTCGTGGCCCTAGGAGGGGCTTACCTCTACCTCGGGCTCATCCTGGCCTACTTCGCCCCCGTGTTCACCCTCCAGTGGGCCTTCGGAGGGGATCTCCTTTGGGGTTGGCGGCGGGCTTGGCTTTGGGGAACCCTCCTCCCTACCCTTTACCTCTGGGCTGCGGACCTTTACGCCATCCGGGCGGGGATCTGGTGGATCGCCCCCGAGTGGACCCTGGGCCTTAGGCCCCTGGGGCTTCCCCTCGAGGAGATGGTCTTCTTCCTCTTCACCAACCTGGCCATCGTCCAGGGGCTTCTCCTCGCCTGGCACCCCGAGGCCCTAAGGCGCCTAAGGTAGCCGTGGAGGGTTTCTGGGAAGGCCTTAGGGAGCGGCCCACGGGCCGCCTCCTCCGGGCTATAGTGGAAGGCCTCCTCCTCCAAAGCCTCAAGGGGAGCCTGAGGGGGGTTTACCTCAAGGGAGAAGACCCCCCAAAGGGCCCCCTGGTCTTGGCCATGAACCACCATAGCTTCTTCGACGGGCACCTGGTTTGGCTTTTGGGCCGGTACTACCAGAGACCCACGAGCCTCCTCGTCGCAGGGGAAAACCTCCAGGCCTTCCCCCTCCTTAGCCTCGGGGGGGCCCTCCGGGCCCAAAGGCTGAGGGAGGCCCTGAGGCGGCTTGGGAGGGGGGAGTGGGTGGCCCTTTTCCCCGAGGGGGCCATGGCCTACCCCGGATCCCTGGGCCCTTTGCGCCCCGGGGCCACCTACCTTGCGGCCAAGGCCGGGGTGCCCCTCCTCCCTATAGCCTCGAGGGTGGTCCTGAGGGGGTTTGAGCACCCCGAGGCCTTCCTCTGGCTTGGGGAACCCCTCTCCCCGGGGGAGGACCTGGGCCAGGCCCTGGGGGGGCTTTTGGCCAGGCTGGACGAGGCCCTGAGGTCCACCCACCCCCGGGCTCTCCCTGAGGGCTTCCGGGCCATCCTCCGGGGGAGGAGGAGCCTCGAGGAAAGGGTAAGGCCCCTGGTGGAGGGGCTCAAGCGCCTATGAGCCCGGTGGGCTCCTTCGACTTCTTCTTCGGGGTCTTCCTCTTCCTCCTCCTCAGGGCCCTAAGCCTCCTCTACAACCTCCTGGCCTTCCCCCGGGCAAGGCCTGCCCCTCTAGCGGGGCGGGTCTCCCTCCTCATCCCCGCCCGCAACGAGGCGGAAAACCTAAGGCACACCCTCCCTACCCTCCTCCGCCAAGAGGCCGAGGAGATCCTCCTCCTAGATGACCTCTCGGAGGACGGCACCGCCCAGGTGGCCCTGGAGATCGCAGGGTCCGACCCCCGCTTCCGCCTCCTAAGGGGCAAGCCCCCTCCCGAGGGCTGGCGGGGCAAAAACTGGGCCTGCCACCAGCTGGCCCTGGCCGCCCGGGGGGAGATCCTGGTCTTTGCGGACGCGGACGTGGCCTGGGAGGAAGGGGCCTTAGGCGGGGTGGTGGAGGCCCTGGGGGCTAGGGAGCTGGTCTCCTTCCTGCCCCGGCAGGCGGTGGGCTTGGGGGAGGGGGCGGTGGTGGCCTTCGTGATGAATGGGTTTTTCTCCTTTCTCCCCCATCCCCTCCTAGAGGGGCTACGGGTGGCCAACGGCCAGGTCCTGGCCTTCCGCCGGGAGGCCTACTGGGCCTTAGGGGGGCACGAGGGGGTGAGGGGGGCGGTCCTCGAGGACGTGGCCTTGGCCCGCCGGTCCAAGGCCTACCGCCTCCTTTTGGGCACGGAGCTTTTCGAGGCCCGGATGTACCGGGGATACGGGCAGGCGGTGGGGGGCTTCGCCAAGAACTTCCTCGCCATCCACCTGGGCCACCCCGGGATCCTCTTAGGAAGCGCCTTCTACCACCTGGCCCTCTATACCCTCCCTTGGCTTTTTGGGCGGCTGGAGCTTGGGCTTTTGGGGATCTTGGAGCGGCTCCTCGTCCAGTGGGCCCTTAAGGGTCCCCTCTGGCCCGCCCTCCTAAGCCCCTTGGCCCCCCTCCTCCTCCTTCCCGTCTACCTCGGGGCCCTCCTGCCCGGAAAGCGGTGGAAGGGGCGGCCCCTATGATACCACCCCATGCAGGCTTACGCCTGCATGGGGGCCCCGGTAGAAAAGTCCCCGTAGAGTTTTTTAGGAACCTGGAAGCGCAGGAACCAAAAGCAAAGGGTATGAGTGGCCCAGATCCCAGTGGGGGATGGCCCCCCGGGTAAAATCCCCATCATGCGCGCCCTAGTCATCGGGAGCGGGATCGGGGGCCTGGCGGCCGCCATCCGCCTAGTCGCCATGGGCCTTGAGGTCCTGGTCCTGGAAAAGCAGGAAGACCCCGGGGGCCGGGCCCGGGTCCACCGGGCCCAGGGCTTCACCTTCGACATGGGGCCCACGGTGATCACCGTGCCCCCCTTCCTCGAGGACCTCTTCGCCACCCGGCCCGGGGAGCCCCGGCTTTTCCCCGATTTCCCCGAGGAAAAGGGGCTACGCCACACGGAAGCCTACGTGAAGCTCATCCCCCTAGACCCCTTCTACCGGATCCACTTCCCGGACGGGACCTACTTCGACTACAACGACGACCGGGACCACCTCCTCTCCGAGATCCGCCGCCTGGCCCCCGAGGACCTGGAGGGCTACCTCCGCTTCGAGGAGGAGGCCCGGGCCATCTTCCAGAAGGGCTTTTTGGAGCTGGGCTTCACCCACTTTGGCACCCACTGGGACCTCCTCCGGGTAGCCCCCCTCCTCCTCCGGCTGGACGCGGTCCGCCCCCTCTTTTCCTTCGTCAAGAAGTACTTCAAAAACCCCCGGATGCGGCAGGTCTTCTCCTTCGAAAGCCTGCTCATCGGGGGCAACCCCCTAAGCGTACCCGCCATCTACACCATGGTCCACTTCGTGGAGAGGACCTGGGGGGTGCACTACGCCCTTGGGGGCACGGGGGCCCTGGTCCAGGGGCTTTTGCGGAAACTGGAGGAGCTTGGGGGCAAGGTCCGCTACCAGGCCCCCGTCCGCCGCATCCTGGTGCGGGGGGGAAGGGTGCGGGGGGTGGTCCTGGAGGACGGGGAGGTGATCCCCGGGGAGGTGGTGGTCTCCAACGCCGATCCCTACCATACCTATGCGGAGCTTTTGGCCCCTGAGGACCGAAGCCTATCCCTAGACCTCCGCCTAAAGGCCCTCCGCCCCGCGATGAGCCTCTTCGTGGCCTACCTGGGCTTCAAGGCGGACGGGGAAGGGGAAAGGCTTAGGCACCACAACGTCCTCCTCCCGGAGGACTACGAGGGGGTGCTGGGGGACATCTTCTTCCGGAAGGCCCTGCCCCGGGAGCAGGCCCACTACCTCCACCTGCCCACCCTCACGGACCCCTCCTTGGCCCCCCCAGGCCACCACGCGGCCTACACCCTGGTCCCCGTGCCCCACAACGGGAGCGGCCTGGACTGGCGGGAGGAGGGGCCGAGGTTCCTCGAGGCGGCCATAGACCACCTGGAAAGGGGCTACCTCCCGGGCTTGAGGGAACGCCTGGTCTACCTCCACTACGTCACCCCGGACTACTTCCAGTGGACCCTCAACAGCCACCAAGGAAGCGCCTTCGGCCCCGAGCCCGTCCTTTGGCAGACCGCAAGCTTCAGGCCCAAAAACCGGGGGCCTATTCCGGGCCTCTATGGGGTGGGGCAGGGGTACCAGCCGGGGGCCGGGGTGCCGAGCGTCCTCATGTCCGCCAAGATGACCGCCCGGCTGGTGGCCCAAGACTTGGGGCTCCTCCGGGCCCAAAGGCCCCTGGAGGCCCTTTGATACCACCCCATGCGGGCTTGGGGCCCGCATGGGGGCCCCAGTAGAAAGGTCCCCGTGAAGTTTTTTGGGAATCTGAGGGCGCAGGAACCAAAAGTAAGGGGGTATTAGGAGCCTGGAAGCGCAGGGAAGGGTATGAGCCTGGAGGCCCGGAAGCGCAAGCACCTCGAGGCCTGCCTCGAGGGGGAGGTGGGCTTCCAGCGGACCACCACGGGCCTTGAGCGCTACCGCCTCCGCTACCAGGCCCTAGCCGGTCTGGCCCTAGGGGAGGTGGACCTCTCCACCCCCTTCCTGGGCCGGGTCCTCAAGGCCCCCTTCCTCATCGGGGCCATGACCGGGGGGGAGGCCTTGGGGGAGCGGATCAACCTGGCCTTGGGGGAGGCGGCCGAGGCCTTGGGGATCGGCATGATGCTGGGCTCGGGCCGGATCCTCCTGGAAAGGCCCGAGGTCCTCCCAAGCTTCCGGGTGCGCCGGGTGGCCCCTAGGGCCCTCCTCCTCGCCAACCTAGGCCTGGCCCAGCTCCGCCACTACCGCCGGGAGGACCTCCTGAGGCTTGTGGACCTCCTGGAGGCGGACGGCCTGGTCCTCCACATCAACCCCTTGCAGGAGGCGGTGCAGAAGGGGGATACGGACTTCCGGGGCCTCCTCAAGAGGCTGGAGGCCCTCCTCCCCCTCCCCTTCCCCGTCATGGTCAAGGAGGTGGGCCATGGGCTTTCCCGGGAGGCCGCCCTAGCCCTCAAGGACCTCCCCCTGGCCGCGGTGGACGTCGCGGGGGCTGGGGGGACGAGCTGGGCCCGGGTGGAGGAGTGGGTGCGCTACGGGGAGGTGCGCCATCCGGAGCTTTGCGAGATCGGGATCCCCACGGCCCAGGCCATCCTCGAGGTGCGGGCCGTCCTCCCCGGGATACCCCTCGTGGCCTCAGGGGGGGTCTACACGGGCACGGAGGCGGCCAAGGCCCTGGCCCTCGGGGCCGACCTGGTGGCCGTGGCCCGGCCCCTCCTCCGGCCCGCCCTTGGGGGGGCCGAGGCCGTGGCCGCCTGGATCCGGGACTACCTCGAGGAACTCCGCATCGCCCTCTTCGCCATCGGGGCCAGGAGCCCTAAGGAGGCCCGGGGGCGGGTGGAGCCTATTCCCTAAACTCCCCCGAAACCCCCCCGAGGACCACGGCCTCCCCGGTCTTGAGGAGGTAGAGGACCCTCTCCCCCCGCAAAAACCCCTGGGGGTCCCGGCTCTCCACCCCCCCCAAGAGGTAGGCCACCCCCTCCCGCTCCACCACCAAGGCCTCCCGGGCCCGGGTGGTCCTCCCCCCTTGGCGGAGCTCCACCCCCAAAAGCCAAAGCCGGTCCTCATCCAGCTCGTAGCGCAGGGCCTGGGCCTCTCCCGAAAGGGGCTTTTCCCCTTCCCGCCTCAAGGCGACGGGCCCCTCCAGGTGGGCCACCCCGGTGTCGTTCCGGTAGAGGAGGCGCCCCCCCCGGGCCTCCACCGCCCCCTGGCGGACCCAGACCTCCCCCAGACGGGGGGCAAGCTCCACCCGGCCCTCCTCCTCGAGGTAGCGGGCCTCCCCCCCGGTGAGGAGGATCTCCTCCCCCCCGCCCCGCTCCACCACCCCCAGGGGCCCCCGGGCCTCCACCCCTTCCCCAAGGCGCACCTCCACCCCCTTGGGGTCCGCAAGGACCAGGCGGAGGTAACGGCCCTGGGGCTCCCCCTGGGCCCGGCGGAGGCGGAGGAGGTGGGGCCGATCCCCTTCCCGCCAGTCGGGGTTGTAGGCCACCTCCACCTGGGCCCCCACCTCCAGCCCCTCCTCCACCCGGCTGGCCGGATCCCGGAAGAAGGCCCTCCCCCCCACCCGGGCCTCCTCGGGGGTCAGGGCCTCGAGGGGGCCAAGGAGGATCTCCCCGTACTCCGCGAAGAAGAGGCTACCCTCCTCCCCGCTTACGGAGGCCACCACCCGCTTGTCCTTGCGGAGAAGCTCCACCTCCGGGCGGTAGAGACCCTGGGCCAAGGCCCAAAGGAGGAGGAGCCCCCCAAGGGCCAAGCGGCTCATGCCCTACCGCTCCCCTAGGGTGCGGAAGGCTTCCAGGGGCAGGCGGAAGGGGCGGCCGTAGACCCGCACCTGGTGGCGCTTCACGTGGTGGAGGAGGGTGGCCCCGGAAAGCCTAAAGCCCTCCTTGGGGTTTTCGCTTTGGGCGGGCCGGCCGAGGACGATGGCCTCCCCCGTGGTGTCGTCGTAGTAGAGGCTATCCCCTTGGGTCACCAGGTCCCCGTCCTGGAGGCGTACCCCCCCGGTGGCGATGAGCCGCCTTTCCCCAGTGAGGCTTCGCACCTCCTTGGCCCGGATGACGAGGTCCCCCTCGGGGCGCCTCCTCAGGAGGACCACCTCCTTGGGGTCTTGGAAAAGGGCTAGGCCCCTTTCCTCCTCGTAGTAGACGCTCGCTGCCCTTCCCTCCTGGTTCCCGCTCCTTAGGAGGGCCCCCTCGCTCCTCGAGGTGTTCGTGTCCACCTGGAAGGCCATGCGCCGGGCCTCCACCTCCACCGGGTCCTCCCCGGGCCTTGGGGCCTGGCGCATCCGGGCTGGGCCCAGGAGCTCCCCCTCCCCGGTGCTCTCCCGGTAGATGAGGATGGGCCCCTTGGCCTCCACCCGGTCCCGCCGAAGGGTCACCCCGCCCTCGAAGCGGGCCTCCCGCTCCCCTTCCGCCTCCTGCATGGTCTTGCCCCTAGGGGCGGTAAGGGTGGCCCTAGGGGCCAGGATGAGGAGGTCCTTCACCTGGCCCCGCACCTCCCCTTCGAAAACCCAAGGGCCATAGCGCAGGTCCCCGGAAAGCCGCCCCCCCTCCACCCGGATAATCCGCACGCTCTGGGCGGCCAAGACCAGCCCCAAAAGGGCGAGGAACACCCCGACTCCCCTCACCATATCCCTCCCTCCACCTGGCAGGGGCCGAAACTGCCCCCGGCCGGAAACTCAAAGCGGGGCCTTTCCGCCTCCAGGCGGGAAAGGCCGAAGTCCGAGCGAAACCCCCAGGCCTCCCCCCGGAGGTTAGGGGCCTCGAGGCGCACCCAAGGGGCTTGGAAGCCCTCCTTCTGCCGGATGGCCACGGGGCCTAACCCCGGGCGGGAAAGCTCCAGGCGATAGCAGCCCTTGAGGATCTCCACCTCCGCGTAAGGGGCGAGGAGGTCATCGCTAGGCTCCACTGTGACCTCGGGGGCCCTAAGCCTGAGGTCCAGCCGCCCCTCCACGTACCGGGCCCCCTCGAGGCCCCCCCGGATGCGGAAAACCCCTCCCTCCTCCACCATCTCCCCCGCCTGGAAGCGCCAGGTAACCCCCTCCTCCTCGGGGAAGAGGAAAAGCTCCACCCCGTAAAGGCGCACCCCGGGGGGAGGGGCCTCCTCCTTGGGCCTAGCCCAGGGGAGAAGAACCAGGGAGAAGGCCAAAAGGCCAAGGAGGAGGGCCCAGCGCACACCCTTACCCTACCCCCTTGGGCCTTAAAAGGATGACAAGACCCCTTAGCCCAGGATATCCCGGGGGTTCCCCCGGACCCTCAGGTTCACCCAGGTCTTCCGGAGGCGGAGGAGGAGCCTAAGGGGTAGGTCCAAGGGGGAAAGGGGAAGGAGGTAGGCGGGGAAGCCCACCTTGCGCCCCCCAAACCCCTCCTTGAAGCGGAAGATCCCCTCCGCGTGGCTCCCCTTTGGGTTTTGGGGCACCCCCCAGAGGTCGTAGACCCGGTACCCCCGGGCCAGGGCGTGGCGGATGGCGGCCATGTGCATCCCCATGGGGGCCTTGAGCTCGGGGCGGGCCCGGCTGCTCCCCCCATAGAGGTAGTCCACCTTGCCGGCAAACCCCACGAAAAGCCCCGCGGCCAGGACCTCCCCCCCCTTGCCCGCCAGGGCGATGAAGGCCTCCCCCAGGGGCTGGTTCATCTCCCGAAGGACCGCCCGGTAGTAGGCCTCGCTGTGCTGGAGAAGCCGGGCCCTGCGGTTCGTCTCCGTAAAGAGGCGGTAAAACTCGGGAAAGGCCTCCTCCTTGGCGATGGCGAGCTCCACCCGCTTGAGGGCCAAGCGGGCGTTACGCCGGTGCATCGCCTTCATGCCCCTAAGGAGGGCCTCCTCCCCTTGGGTGAGGTCGAGCCAGAGGGAAAGGCCGGGCTGGATGGGCTCCGCCCGCCGAAGCCCTGGGAAAGAGGGGGCCTCCCCGGGGGAAAGCCCCACCTCGGGCTCCAGGTGCAAGGACAAGGCCCCCCCAAGCCCCCGGGCCAAGGCCTGGGCCACCCGGGGGAGGTCCTCGAGGCGGAGGAGGGCCGGGCCCCGGGGGACGTAGGCCAGGCGCAGCCCCCCAGGGAGGGGCCTTAGGAGGACCTGGGCTGCCCCCAAAAGCCCCTCCTCCCCATAGACCGCAAGGCGCAAGGGCTGCCAGCCCGAAAGCCGCTTCACCTCCCCCCAGCCCCAGGACTGTAGGGCGCTGGTGATGGGAAGGCCCGCCACCAGGGCGTTCCAAGCCTCGGGATCCCGTACGGCCACCGCTTCCACCGCCTAAGCCTACCCCAAACCCCAGGTAAGCTAGGGGTATGCGCGTGGCCTTCCAGGGGACGGAGGGGGCCTACAGCGAGGAGGCCATCCTCAAGGCCTTCCCCGAGGCTAGGCCCATCGGCTACCCCACCTTCCACCAGGTCTTCGAGGCGGTGGAAAGCGGCCAGGCCGAGCTTGGGGTGGTCCCGGTGGAGAACACCACCGCGGGGAGCATCAACCAGACCTACGACCTCCTCCTGGAAAGCGACCTCCACGTGGTGGGGGAGATCGTCCACCGGGTGGAGCACTGCCTCCTGGCCCCCAAGGGCACGGAGCTTAGGGAGCTTAAGGCGGTGAAAAGCCACCCCCAGGCCCTGGCCCAGTGCGACGGGTTCCTGGCCCGGATGCGCCTTATCCCCCTCCCCGTGTTCGACACCGCGGGGGCGGCCAAGGCCCTAGGGGAAAACCCCGAGCCCGGGGTAGGGGCCATCGCCTCCCGGCGGGCTGCGGAGCTTTACGGCCTGGAGATCCTCGCGGAGAACATCGAGGACTACCCCCACAACTACACCCGCTTTTTCGTGATCGCCCGGGAGGAAGGGCCCAAGGGGGAAGGCCCCCACAAGACCAGCCTGGTCTTTGCGGTGCGGCATAGGCCCGGGGGGCTCCTCGAGGCCCTCCAGGTCTTCGCCGAAGCGGGGGTGAACCTCACCAAGCTCGAGTCCCGCCCCCGGCGGGACAAGCCCTTCAGTTACCTCTTCTACCTGGACCTCGAGGGGCACGTGGAAGACCCCGGGCCCGCCCGGGCCCTCCTAGGCCTCCTCCGGCGGGCGGCCTTCCTCAAGGTCCTCGGGTCCTACCCGGCCTTCCAAAACGGCGCTTAGGGCCTCCTCCAGGGCTTCCCGGGGAAAGGCCACCACCTCCCGGAAACGGAGGAAGACCAGCCGGGCCCTAGGCCAAACCCCCAAGGCCTCCTCCACCGCCTTGGCGTAAAGGGCCAGCTGGAAGCGGTAGGGCTCGGGATCCAGCCTCCGGTCCGTCTTGTAGTCGTCCAGGTACCACTCCCCCCCCACCCGGTAAAGCCGGTCCAAGACCCCATGCCAGACCGTGTCCCCTAGGGGGAGAAGGAGGGGGAGCTCCGCCCAATCCTCCTCCCGCGCCTCCCTAGGGGGAAGCTTGGGCCCCAAAAGGTCCCGGTAGGCCCGAAGGAGGGCCCGCACCTCCTCCAGGAGGGCCCTTTGCTCCCCGGGGCTTAAGGGGAAGGCCACCTCCTGGAGGAGAAGCCCCTCCATGGCCTCCTGGTCCTCGGGGTCCAGGTCCCGGGCGATGGCCCAGTGGACCAGGGTGCCTAGGGCCTGGGCTACCGAGGCCCCCTCCCGCACCTCCCCCTTCCTGAGGGCTGAGGGGGAGAAGACGAAGGGCCAAGGCCTCTTGGGGGGCTGCCAGGCCGCGTAAGGGGGTAGAGGGGGAGGGGCCTCCACCTGGGGCGGGGGGGCCTCCTTGGGCCAAGGGCCCGCCTGGTGCCGACGGACCAGGGGATCGGGGCTACCCGGGCCCAGGCCCATCCGCACCAGGGTCTTGGCCCAAATCCCCTTAGGCTTCGCCCCCCGCTTCACGCTTCCCGTAAGCAAGAGCACATCCCGGGCCCGGGAGAGGGCCACGTAGAGGAGGCGCTCCTCCTCCTCTCCCTCGGCCTGGCGCAAGGACTCGAGGATCCGCCCGTAAGCCGGCTCCCCCTTCAAGGCCACCTCTCCCCCAAGGCCTAAGACCAAGGGCGGCTCCTCCAGGCGCCTTCCCCGGGCCAGGTCAAAGACCGCCACCACCGGCCACTCCAAGCCCTTGGCCCCGTGCACGGTGTAGACCCCCACCCCCTCCCCGGCCTCCGGGGGTTCCAGGGCCTCGGGGTCTTCCACCCCCCGCTCCATCCAGGCCAAAAGGGCCTCCAAGGTGGCAAAGCCCCGGCTTGCGGCCTGGAGGAGGAGGGTGTCCAGGTTGGCCCGGGCCCTGGGGGAAAGGCCCCGCAGGGCCCCATCCCGCACCAGGGCGGCCAGGGCCTCGAGGGGAGGCCTCGAGGCGAGCCCCTTAAGCCAAAGGAGGCGGGCCTGGACCTCCCCGGGAAGGTCCTCCAACCTCCCCTCCCAAACCCCCAGGCCTTGGCCCAGGAAGGGCCCCTGGAGGAGGGCCAAAAGGGAAAGGGGATCCTCCCGCAAGGCCCACCGCAAGGCGTGGTAGAGGTCCCGAACCTCGGGCCGGGAAAAGAGGCTTAAGCCCCGCCGGAGGAGAAAAGGCACCCCCCGGGCCCGGAAGGCCCGTTCGAGGAAGGGGATGGAGTTCCGGCTCCGCACCAAAACCGCCATCCCCGAAAAGGGAAAGCCCTCCGCCCTCAGGGCAAGGAGCCGCTCTGCGAGGAGGTAGGCCTCGGCCTTGCGGGCCTGGGCCAGGTCCTCCCCCTCCACCCAGTGGACCTCCACCCGGCCCTCCTCCTCCCGCACGGGGGTAACGGGCACCCCTTCCTCGGGGAAAAGGGCCACGAACCGGTTGAGGAAGGCCGCTATCCCCCTTGCGTGGCGGTAGGTCCGGCCCAGGAGGCGGACCTCCTCCGCCCCCCTTAGGGCCTCCCGGAAGACCTCCACCCGGGCGTTGCGGAAGAGGTAGATGGACTGCTTGGGGTCCCCCACGGCCACCACCTGGGCTCCGGCGGCCTCCAAGGCCTGGAAGAAGCGGGCCTGCCTGGGGTTTAGGTCCTGGTACTCGTCGATGAGGAGGTAGGGAAACCGCTCCAAAAGGCGCCCAAGGGCCTGGGGGTTTTTCACAAGGCGAAGGGCCTCCTCCTCGAGGTCAGCGGGGCCCAAAAGGGCTAGGACCCTCAGGCGGTCCCGGTGGGCCTCAAGGGCCTTGTGGAAAAGGGGAAGGATCCCTCGGGGGTCCTCCGTCCCTTCCGCCGGGCGCAAGGCGAGGACCGAGGGGTAGCGCCGGTAGAGGGCGAGGAGGTAGGGCCAAAGCTCCTCCCCCTGGCCCTGGAGGAAGAGGAGGGTCCGCGCGGTCTCCCCAAAAAGGGCCTCGGCCTCCAGGGGCTCCAGGAGCCGGAAATCGGGGTCCAGGGCCAGGAAGGGGGCGGTGTGGCGGAGGGCCTCGGCCATGAACCCGTGGACGGTGGTGAAAAGGGCCCCGTAGGCCTCCCGGCGGGCCTCCTCCCCCTCGAGGGCCCGGATGGCCCGGTTCCTGAGCTCCTCCGCGGCCTTTCGGGTGAAGGTAAGGGCCGCGATCCGCCTCAAGGGCACCCCCCGGTCCAGGAGGGCCTTAAGCTCCCCAAGGAGGGCCTTCGTCTTGCCCGTACCCGCAGAGGCCACGTACAGCCTCAAGCCTCCTCCTTTCGGCAAAGGTCCCCGTAGGGGCACGCATAGCAGTGGGCGCCCGGCCTAGGCCGCAAGGTTCCCCCCTGCCAAAGGCCCAAGGCCTTCTCCACCCTAGGCCCTAGGCCCTGGACCTTGGCCAAGATGGCCCCGTAATCCTCGGAGTCTAGAAGGGGCTTAGGCCTTCCCAACCAGGGCCAGGCGTAGAGGGTAAACCGCTCCCCCTTCCGCAGGAGCACCCCCAGGGCGTAAAGCTCCGTCCAGCGGTCCTTGAGCTCGGGAAGCCTCGGGGAGGCCCCAGGGGGGAGGAGGCGGTAAAGGTGGACCCTCCCCTCCACCCTACGCACCGCGTCCAGGCGCAGGGTCAGGCCATTCCTAAGGGGCCAAGGCTTCCAAAAGGCCAAGGAGCGCAAGGTCTCCTCATGGGCCCGGATCCAGGGGCCCACCTCGGGGTGGACCCTCAAGGCCTCAAGATCCCGGGGCAGACGGTGCCAGCCCAAGGAGCCATCCTCCCTAGGCCAAGGGCCTAGGTTTTCCACATAGGCCCGGAAAGGGCACTCCAAGGCCAGCCGGAGGATCTCCAGATGCCGGGGCAGCCCCTTGGCCCGGGGCCAGGGAACCGCAAGGGGGCGGGGGGAGTGGGCCTCGAGGGGAGCCCCTGGGGGAAGGGGCGGGGGCCTTTTCCCCTTCTCGATGGGGGTCCCCTCGGACTCCGGGTAGAGGAGGACCACCTCCTCCCCCCGGGTGCGGATCTCCTCCCAAAAGAGGGGCTCGAGGCCCCGAAGCCTCTTGGGAAGCTGGCCCTGGACCAGCTCCTCGGCCCGCCCCTCTTCCAGGAAGAAGTAGTCCTCCCGTTCGCCCAAGGTGTAGGCCTCCTGGACCCAGTCCAGGACGTAGACCCTCCGGGCCCTCACCCCCATGGCCAGGAGGGGCGGGACCACGGCCACCCCCAGCCGGGGCAGGGGGGGCCCATCCCCCTCTAGGAGGAAGCTCCGCCACCAGGGCCAAGGGTCCTCGGGGCTCACCTTGAGGGCGTGGCGGAGGAGCTCCAAAGGGGGCCCGGGATCCCCCACCCCCAGCCGGGCCAAGGCCTCCTGGGCAAAGGCCAAGGGGTCCGCCGGGGGACGGGGGGGTAGGAGGGCCTGGTAGGCCTGGAACTCCCCCTCGAGGCCCTCCTCCCGGGCAAGCTTCTCCAGGGCCTCTAGCCCCACCACCCCCCGCCGCAAGGCCGCCCGTCCCAGGGCGGAAAACCCCAAAAGGAGGAGGTCGCTCCCCGTGGGCACGGGGTTGAGGAGGGCAAGAAGCCGCATCCCGGCCTCCGTCCTCCCCAAGGCCCTTTGGCGCCCGTCCCAAAGGGGAAGGCCGTACTCCTCCCCCAGGAGGAGAACCCCCGGGATCCTCCCCTCCGGGGCCACCACCAGGACCTCACTGGGGTCCAACCCCTCCCCCCCAAGGTCCTTGGGGGCCAAGGCCCGCTTGAGGGCCCTGAGGAGGTGCCGGACCATCTGGACGGGGTTTTCCAAGGCCCAGACCTCCCGGCTTATGGGGCGGGGTTCCAGGCACCTCCAAGGGACAAGGCCGGGAAGGGGACGCTCCAGGGTGAGGAGGACGGGGACCTTCCTCGCAAGCCTTTCCAAAAAGGCCCGGTCCAAGGGCCCTATCTCCCGGAAACCATCCACCACCACAAGCCCCGGCTCGGGGTGAAGCCGCAAGGGTACCTTGAGGGCCTTGTGGCGAAAATCGTCGTAGTCAAAGGCCCGGCCCTTAAGGCGCTCATAGCGGAAGTAGACCCGCCGCAGGCGCCCTGCCTCCCCTTCCTTGGGTAGGGCCAGGGGGCCTAGGCCAAAACGCTTGAGCTCCGCAATGGCCCGGGCGAAAAGCCGGGCCTCCCCGGGGGCCAAGGGACCTTCCGCCCTTAGGGCCTCCCCTACCAAGGCCACCCGGCCCGCCCCAGGAAGGAGGGGCCGAAGGGCCCCGACCTCGGCCAACACCCGGTAGTAAAGGGCCTGGAAGGTGAGGAATTCCAACCCAAGCCAAGCCCCCCTTCGCCCCAAGAGGGCGTAGAGGTACTCCCGTTGGTGGGGCAGGCCTATCCACCAGACCCGGCCTCCCCGGCCCAAAACCCCCAGGGCCTCTTCCAAGGCCAAGGTGGTCTTGCCTGAGGCCGGGGGACCCAAGACCAGGCGGAGCCCAGGGCCCATGGGGCCATCCTAAGGGAAAGGGGGCTTAAGGTGGAGGCCCTTCCCCTAGGGGCAGGAAAGGTGGGGATCCAGGCGCAAAACCCCCCCTCCTCCCCCAAGACCCACCGGGCCAGGATAAGCTCCCTAAGGAAGGGAGGCCTTCTGGGGAGCCTTTGGGGCTTTTGCCGAGGAAGGGGACCCGCATAAGGCCAACCGCCCCCCCTCGAGGCGCACCAAGAGGTAAGGGCGCTCCCGGCCCAACACCCAAACCTCCCCTCCCATAGCGAGGCAGCGGAGGCGCGCGGCCTCAAGGGAGGGCCCGGGGTCCTCCCCTACCTGGGCTGGACCAGAGGGCTTGCCGGAGGTCCTCCCCCGCGGCCCTTTCCGCCTCCTCCATGGAAAGCCAGGCCAGGGGAAGGGCCAAAAGGAGAAGGGCGAGGAAAAGGAGGGCAAAAAGGCGCCCCTTAAGGGAGATGGAGCCGGTACCCATAACCCCTGATGGTCTGGATGGGGTTGGGCTCCCCTAGGGCGAAAGGTGCACCTCCAAGGTGGCGGGCTCCACCACCTCCACCCCAGTTGAGCATAAGGGCCTCCTTGGGGAGGACCTCCTCGGGGGCCTCTAGAAAGGCCTTGAGGAGGAAGAAGGCCTTAGGGGAGAGGTCAAGCCGCCTCGAGCCCCGGTAGGCCTCCATGCGCTTGGGGTAAAGGCGGAGGTCGCGGTAGGCCAAGACCTCCTCCCTGCGGACGCGGCGGTGGAGGGCCTCGAGGCGGGCCAAACCTGGAAGCTAAAGGGCTTGACCAGGTAATCGTCCGCCCCCTCCCTAAGCCCCTTGATCCGCCACTCCACCGCCTCCAAGGCGGTAAGGAGGAGCACGGGCACGTCCGAACGGGCCCTTATAGCCCTAAGGAGGCTAAACCCATCGGTTCCGGGAAGGAGGATGTCCAACACCACGGCCGGGGAGGGCCTCCAAGGCCCCTTCCGCCCCCGCAAAGGCCCGCACCTCATGGCCCTCTAGGGCCAGGCCCAGCTCTAGGCTTTCCCCTACCCCGGGATCGTCCTCCACCAGCAACACCCTCACGCTCCCCTCCAAAGGCCCAAGGCCTGGATGGGGGCGTAGACCTCGAGGGGAGGCAGGGGCTTCCCCGTGGCGAGATCCAGGCGCTGGATGAGGCTAGACCCCCGCCGGGCCACATAAAGCACCCCCGCCCAGGGCAGGAGATCGGCCAGGGCCCTGGGATCCTCCCCTTCCCCAAGGGGCAAGGGCCAGGAGGCGAGGAGCCGCCCTTCCAGGCTCAAGGCCCGGACCTTGGCCAGGCCCTCCCCCTCCCCTAGGTCCAGAAGGTAAAGCCGTTCCCCTTCCACCCCCATCCCCCCCAGAAGGCGAAACACCGGCCCATCCCCCTGGCGCAGGGCGTAGCGGGAGAGGTAACGCCCGTCCAGGGTGAGCCTCTGGACCTGGCGGTTGCCGTAATCCAGGACCAGCAGGGAATCTCCTGCGATGGCCAAGGCTCTGGGTTCCCGGAAGGTACCCCGGCCGGGGCCCTTCCCCCCAAAGCGCCCTCGATAGCTCCCGTCCAGGCCTAGGCGAGTGATGGTGCAGGTCTCCCCGTCGAGGACAAAAACCTCCTCCTCCGTAGCCGCTAACCCTATGGGCAGGAGAAACTCCCCCGGTCTCGTCCCGTAAGGTCCCGTGGAGAGGAGAAGCTCCCCTTGAGGGCTGAAACGGCGGAGGAGGTTGCCCCCCTTTTCGAAGACCGCCACCCAGATCCCCCCTTCCCCGTCTGCGGCCACGGCCAGGGGAGGAGAGGAGAAATGCCCGTGTGCAGAGCCGATGCCCCCAATAAACCGAAGAGGGGTGCCATCCAGCCTAAGGAGGCGCAGGGCACCCCTCTTGGCCTCAACCCCGAGGAGGAGGCAAGGTCCCTGGACTGGGGCCAGATCCTCCTCCCAGGGTCCTTCCAGGATCTCAATCACCTCCTCCAAGGAGGGGCGCTTGCTGGGATCCTTCTCCAACATCCTCAGGACCAACTCGGAAAGGGCCTTGGGGATCTCGGGCCTAAGCTGGTCAGGGGGGGTAGGCACCTGGAAGATCTGCTGGTGGATGACCGCCTCATACCCTCCGCTGAAAGGAGGCTGGCCGGTTAGGGCCTCGTAAAGGACCACCCCCAGGGAGTAGATGTCCGAGCGGTGGTCGAGCTTTTGGCCTTTGGCCTGTTCGGGGCTCATGTAGACGGGGGTGCCGATCCGGGCCCCGGTCATGGTGAGGCGGGTGAGCAGGGCTCCTGCGGCGATGCCAAAGTCCATGAGCCGCACCCCCTTGGGGTCCACCCCATCCTCCCTTAGGGCTCCCCTAAGGACCATGATGTTCCCGGGCTTGATGTCCCGGTGCACGATTCCATGGCGGTGGATGTGGCGGAGGGCGTCGGCCACCCGGGCTAGGATGGCCGCTGCCTGCTTGAGGTTAAGCCGCCGCTCCTCGATGAGGCGGTCCAAACCCTCCCCGTCCAGGTACTCCATGACGATGTAAGGACGCCCTTGGACCTGGCCGTAATCGTACACCTTCACGATGTTGGGGTGCTCGAGGGAGCTTAGCACCTCCGCCTCCCGTTGGAAGCGCCGCACAAACCGGGGATCCCCAAGAAGCCTCTCCTGGGGTATCTTCAAGGCCACCACCCGGCCTGTCCGGCGGTCCTTGGCCCGGTAAACGGTAGCCATTCCCCCTGCGCCCAGCCTATCGATCACCTCGTAGCGGACCCCAAGGTCCTTGGGGACCTCCTGAAACCCCTGGGAAGAGGCGTCAAGCCTGGGGGCCTTGGGGGGCCCCTTGGCCCAAACCCCCTTCCTGGGCCTAATCCGGCTTCCCCTCATCCCAGGCCACCGAGGGGCGGCCAGGGTCCCTAAGGTAAGGCTTAGGACAGCAAGGAGGGCCTCCGCCCTTGCTCCTAAGGCCCAACCCACCCCCAAAAGCCCCCCTAGGAAAAGGAGAAGACCCCCCGGAGGAAGGCGGACCGCCAACCAGGCGGTAAGGACCACAAGGAGAAGGGCCAAAAGCAAGGACATCATTCCAACCTGAAGGCCACGGCGGTGATGTTATCGTCCCCGCCCCTCTGCAAGGCCTCGGCCAGAAGGACCTCGAGGCTAGCCTGCAAGTCGCGGCCGATCCGCCACCTGGTCTCGGGAACCGCCCCGTAAAGGCCGTCCGTGGATAGGAGCATCCCCTCCCCCGGGGCCAGGCGCAAGGGCTTGAGGTCAAACCCTCCCCCACCTAGGCCTAGGGCGCGGGTAAGCACATGCCGATAGGGATGGCCTTCCGCTTCCTCCTTGGTGAGCGCCCCTTCCCTCAGGCGCTCGGCCACCCAGGAGTGGTCCTGGGTGACCTGGATGGCCTGCCAAAAGGAGCCCTTAGGCTTGAGGAGGTAGGCCCGGGAATCCCCGATATGGCCCACTACCCCCTCCCCTAGCCAATCCGCATAGAGAAAAGCGGTCAAGGTGGTGCCCGTCCCCCTAGCCCCCCGCTCCACGCGCCTTTGGGCTAGGATAAAACCCTTCTCCATCAACCGGCTCAGGCCCACCACGGCCTGGCCCCTCCTCAGGTGGTCGGCATAGGCGCGGACGGCCTCCGTCAAGGCCTCAATGGCCAGTTTGCTGGCGAGCTCCCCCCGCTTAAGCCCCCCTATGCCGTCGGCTACGGCCAAGAGGAGAAGCACCCCCTGGGGTACCTCCAGGGGAAGGAGGCGGTGGAAGTCCTCGTTGTTCGGCCGCCTCCCCACATGGGAGACCGCGGCCAAAACCATACCGTGGGCAAAACGCATCCCTCCTCCCGATTATAGGATGGTCCCGTGGACCACCTGTCCGACCTGGTAGACCTCTACGAGTACAAAGTGGAAGACCTCCTCCAGGGCAAAACCCCTAAAGGGGGAAAAACCGCCTTCCTCCGCCTCAGGCGCCTCCTAGCCGAAACCCGCTTACCTGGTCCCTTGGCCAGGCGCTTCCGCGCTGCGGACAAAAGGTACCGTTCCCTTGCGACCCCCAAGCCCCAAGCCCCCGAAGAGCCCTTGGGCCTAGACCTCGCCCCTCCGGCAAGGGATCCATCCCCCCTTGAGGGAACGGGCCTCTACCCCCTGGCCCGCAAGGTCTGGCGCCTCCAGACAGCGAGGGAGATCCGAAGGCGCCTCAAGGACCTCCTCAGGGGGCATCGGGAGGAACTCCGCCTCATCCACGCCTTCCTCCAAAACCTCCTGCGCTACAAAGAGGAAAAGGCCTTCAAGCGGGACCTCAACCCGGCCCGCTTCCAACCCCAATACCCCATCCCCAAACTCTCCGATGCCCTCTTGGACCTCGAGGACCCCAAGGTGGGGGAGGCCCTTCTCCTGGAGTTCCTGGAGACGGCCCTGGACCTGCCCGCCCTCCTTCCCATCCTCCCCGAGGAAACCCCCACCTACATCCGCCGCTTCCTCCACCGCCTCCTGGAATGGGAGGGCGCATACAACCTCCTCCCGAAGCCCGACCTCCTCACCCTCCGCCAGGCCTTGGAGGAGGCCAGGAGAATGGGCGCTACCCCAGCGGAGATGGCCCGCTTGGAAGAGCGGGTGAAGGAGGCCATCCGGGAGGCCAAGCGGCGCGACCTCCTCTTGGAGGAGGAAAAACAACGCTTCCTTCGGGCCATGGGACGGGTCTTGGACCTCCTAAGGCTGCTTCCCGCCCCCCAAGGGGAAGGAACCTGGCCCGAGGTACCCCCGCCCGGCACCTTAGGGGAAAGGATGGCCACCTTGCCCCTGGCGCCCGGCCGCGTCCCCTTAGGCCCCCTAGTCCTCACCCTGGCCCAGGTGGGAGGGGAGTGGCACCTGGGCCTTGAGGGCGAGGACCACCCCCTGGAGGAGACCCTGGTCCTGCCTGCGGGGGACTTCGAGGTCTGGGCCCTCCGCCAAGGGGACCTTCTCCACCTAAGGCTCGAGGAGAGGTCTAGCCCTCGGCTCTTCGAGCTTTTGGCCCAGGGCCGGCTTTTGGCCTTCCTCCTAAGCCCAGGGGAGGACTACGCCCACCTGAGGCTTCTTCGGGCCCTTTACTCCAAGCTCAAGGGGGAAAACCCCACCCTGGAGACCCACGGACCCCACCAGGCCGCCCGGTTCCGGGCCGCCCCTCTGGAGAACCTCCTGGCCTTCGCCCGGCAAGGCCTCGAGGCCACCCTAGCCCGGCTTGGGCCCCAAGACCCCACCCCCCTCCTGGAAGAGGCGGGCAAGACCCTAGGCCTCCAGGCCCAAGCCCAAGCCTTGGCCCAAGCCCTCAAGGCCTACCTCGCCCGCCCCCCAAGCTGGGAAACCCTGGTAGGCGAAGCCGCGGTCCTCTCCTTAGGCCCAGAGCCCGTAAGCCTAACCCTAGGTCCCATCGTCCTCTCCCTGCGCCTTAAGGAGGACACGGTCTACGTGGGACAGGCGGGGGAAGCCCCGAGACGGCTTAAGGATCTCCTCCTCTATCCCCTACCCCAAGGCACCCTGGTCCTCGCCCGGGAAGGGCGGCAGGTGGCCTACCTTACCCTTCCTTAAGCCAACGGGCGGCCTCCAAGGCGTAGTAGGTGAGGATCCCCTGGGCCCCGGCCCGGCGCAGGGCGAAGAGGCTTTCCAACACGGCCCGCCGCTCATCCAGCCACCCCTTGAGGGCCGCGGCCTTGAGCATGGCGTACTCCCCCGAGACCTGGTAGGCGAAAAGGGGCTTGGCGAAGCGCCCTTTGAGGGCATGGAGGACATCCAGGTAGGGCAGGGCGGGCTTGACCATGAGCATATCCGCCCCCTCGAGGTCGTCCAGGGCCGCCTCCCGCAAGGCGTCCCAGAGCCCCGCCCGGGGGTCCATCTGGTAGCCCGCGCGGTCCCCAAACCGGGGGGCGCTCCTAGCCGCCTCCCGGAAAGGCCCGTAGAAGGCGGAGGCGTACTTCACCGCGTAGGAGAGGATGGGCACGTGGGAAAACCCTCCCCGGTCCAAGGCCTCCCGGATGGCCCGGACTTGGCCGTCCATCATGGCGCTTGGGGCCACCACGTCCGCCCCTGCCTGGGCCTGGGAAAGGGCGGTCCGGGCAAGAAGGGGCAAGGTGGCCTCGTTGTCCACGTAAAAGCCGAGGGGCCCCTCCCGCACCACCCCGCAGTGGCCGTGGTCCGTGTACTCGCAAAGGCAGGTGTCGGCCATGACCAAAAGCTCGGGCAAGGCCTCCTTGAGGCGCCTTATGGCCCGCTGGACGATCCCCTCTTCCAAATAGGCCCCCTGGCCCAAGGGGTCCTTGGCCTCCTCGGGCAGGACCCCGAAGAGGATCACCCCCCCAAGCCCCGCCTCGAGGGCCGCCTCCCCCATCCGGGGAAGCTCGGCCAGGGGGTAGCGGAAAACCCCGGGCATGGAAGGGACCTCCTCTGGCAGGCCTCCTTCCTTGACGAAGAGGGGAAGGACGAGGTGCCTAGGGCTCAGCTCCACCTCGGCCACCAGGGGGCGCAAAAGGGGGGAACGCAGCCTCCTCGGTTGCTCCATGCCCCCACTATAGCCCCTTGAGGCGCTAGGATAGGAAGGGGTGGAACCATGAACCTACAAAAGCTCCTAAAAGAGGCCCAAAAGGCCCAAAAGAAGGCCCAAGAGGTCCAGGAGCGCCTGGAACACCTCACCGTAAAAGGCACCGCCCAGGGCCTGGTGGAGGTAGAGGCCAACGGCCACGGGCGCATCCTCGCGGTGCGCCTAAAGCCCAAGGCCCTGGAGACCTTCAGGCAAGACCCCGAAGGCCTGGAAGACCTCCTCCTGGTGGCCATCCAAGACGCCCAGGAAAAGGCCCGGGACCTAGCGGAAAAGGAGATGGCCCGGGAGCTTGGAGGGGTTGGCCAGGTCCTGGGTAAGCTCCTCTGATGCGCTACCCCGAGCCCCTCCTCCGGGTAAGCCGGGCCCTAGCCCGCCTGCCGGGGATTGGCCCCAAGACCGCAAGCCGGCTGGCCCTCTTCCTGGCCTTCCACAAGGGGGTGGCCGAGGAGCTCGCCGAGGCCCTAGGGGGCCTTGGGGCCTTGGGGACCTGCCGCCTTTGCGGAAACCTTGCGGAAGGGCCCCTTTGCTCCATCTGCCAGGACGAAAGCCGTGACCGGAAGGTCATCGCCGTGGTGGAGACCGTAGGAGACCTCATGGCCCTCGAGCGGAGCGGGGAGTTTTCCGGCCTGTACCACGTCCTCGGGGGGGCCTTAAACCCCCTAGAGGGGATCGGCCCCAAGGAGCTCAACCTGGAAGGCCTGTTCCAAAGGCTCGAGGGGGTGGAGGAGGTGATCCTGGCCACCTCCATGAGCGTAGAGGGGGAGGCCACCGCCCTTTACCTGGCCGAGGAGCTCAAAAAGCGGGGGGTAAGGGTGAGCCGGCCAGCCTACGGCCTCCCCGCAGGGGGTAGCCTGGAGTATGCGGACGAGGTTACCCTCGGCCGGGCGCTGGAAGGAAGGAGGCCCCTCTAAATGGCTGCCAACCTGGAAGAGCGGCTCTACGAGCTTTTGGACCGGGTGGAAGGGGCCATAGCAGCCCTTTTGGCTAGCGAAGAGGGGCTTTTGGTAGAGGGGGTTAGGAAACGCAAGGTGGACCTCGAGGCCCTGGCCGCAGAACACGCGGCCCTCCTCCGCCAGGCCCAAAGGGCCTACGCGGCAAGCCTAGGGACCCAAACCGTAGGGGAGATCCTGGTGGCCTCTTCCCAAGTGGTAGGCTATGCCAAAACCCTAGGCCAGGGCCTTTTCCTCCTCCTGCTCCTGGAGGGAGGGGCCAACTGGGGCCAGGCCCGGCTCCAAGCCGAGCGGATAGGGCGAAACCTGAAGGAGGTGGGGGGATGACCTACCTGGGGCCTTTGGCCAATCTGGGCGTCCAAAGGGCGGTCCTCACCGGCCTAGACGGTCTGGTCATAGAAACCCTCGGCCGGGGCCAGCCGGAAGCCGAGGTTCTGGCCGCAGAGCTGGCCTCCTTGGTGCGGCGGATGACCCCTTTGGCGGAGGCCCTAGGGGGTGAGGTGCGCCGCTTCACCCTGGCTACGGGGGAAAGGGAGGTCTTGGCCCTTCGGGTAGGTGGGTATATCCTGGGCGCGGTCATCGACCGGGGCGCAAACCGGAAGGCGGTGGGCCAGGCATTGAGCCGCATCGCCCTTAAGCTTGCGGAAGGATAAGGGAGGCCCTGTGCAGGAGGTTCTCAAAAAGATCAAGGAAGTTCGGGGCGTAAGGGCTGTGGCCCTCCTGAGCGAGGATGGGTTCGTGGTGGAAGAGCTGAAGGAGGAAGGCACACCGGAGGCCACGGTCCTCTCCGCCCAGGCGGCCACGGTGCTGGGCACGGCCCAGGCCCTGGCCCAAAGCCTAGGGGAGGAAACGGAAGAGGTCATGGTAGAGTACCCCGAGGGTACCCTCCTTCTGGTACCCCTTGCGGGCCATCACCTCCTCCTCTTCCTGGAGGACGTGCAGAGCCTAGGCCGGGCCCGGCTCGCCTTGAGACGGGTCCTGCCCGAGATCAAGGAGGCCCTGACATGATGGAAAAAGGCGAACTCCAGATCCAGCTGGACATCGACCGGGAAACCGCCTACGGGCGGTACGCCAACCTGGCCCTAATTATCCACACCAAAACCGAGTTTATCCTGGACTTCGCCCTCCTCCAGCCCCACGGGGGGGCTTTGGTGGTGAGCCGGATCCTCACCAGCCCCCAGCACGCCAAGGCCCTCCTCCGGAGCCTGGCCGAAAACGTGGCCCGCTACGAGGAGGTCTTTGGGCCTATCCCCGAGCCCGTGGCCGAAAGCCAGGCCTAGGCCCCTTGCGCGGTCCCCTCGAGGGCCCGGGGGGTTCCCGAAGGATCGGGGTGAGTGAGGAAAAGGGGCTGGCCCTTAAGGCCTGGGGCAAGGTCGGAGAGAAAGCGCACCTCATACAGCTGCGCGGCAGCTATACCTCCACGGTAGCCGCAGGGGGCTAGCCTATCCTAAGGAACGGTTTGCCAGGAACGATGACCCTAGAGGCCTACCACCGCCTAAGCCCCCTCCCCCGCCCGGGGGGCGTGCTCTACGTGAAGCCCGGGGCCAGGGGCTGGAAGGATCCCCTTTACGAGCTCCTCGCCCGCACGGTAGAACCCTACGGAAGGCGGGCCCTAGACCTCAACCCGGGGGTGGGCTGGGGCAGCCTACCCCTGGAGGGCCGGATGGAGGTGGAAAGGCTAGAAACCTCCCGGGCGGCCCTCCGCTGCCTCCTGGCTAGCGGCCTAAGGGCCCGGGCCGCCCTCCCTTGGGAGGCGGAGGAGGGCCAGTACGACCTGGGCCTCCTGGTCCTACCCGCGAACCGGGGAAGCCTCTACGTGAGGGCTAGCTTCCTCGCCCTAGCCCGGGCCCTTAGGATAGGGGGCCGGGCCTACCTGGCCGGGGAGAAGGACCGGGGATTTGAGCGCTACTTCAAGGAGGCCCGGGAGGTTCTGGGCTATGGGGAGGTGGTAAGGCGGGAAGGCCCCTACCGGGTGGCCCTCTTGGAAAAGGAGAAGGAGGCCCCACCCCTTCCCCCCCTTTGGCAGGAGTTTGAAGCCCAGATCCTAGGGGACACCTACACCTTCCGCCACCTCCCCGGGGTCTTCTCTGCCGGCCGGGTGGACCCGGCTTCCCATCTCCTCCTTAAGCTCCTGGCGGAGGTCTTAGGGCCCCAAGGGGTCAGGGGGCGGCGGGTGCTGGACCTGGGAGCGGGCTATGGCGCCCTCACCCTTCCCCTGGCCCGGATGGGGGGAGAGGTGGTGGCCCTGGAGGACGATCTCGCGGCCTACCTCTCCTTAAGGGAGAGCCTAGCTCGGGCGGGCCTAGAGGCCTTGGCCCTCCACTCCGATGCGGACGAAGCCTTGACGGAAGGTGAGAAGTTTGATATAGTGGTTACGAATCCCCCCTTTCACGTAGGGGGGGCGGTGATCCTGGATGTAGGCAAGGCCTTCGTGGCGCTAGCGGCAGCCCGGCTACGCCCAGGGGGTAGGTTTTTCCTAGTGACCAACCCTTTTCTCCGGTACGAACCCCTCCTCGAGGAGGCCTTTGGTGCCTATGAGGTCCTCCATGGGGGGGAGGTGGGTTCGGGCCCCGCCGGGCGGTACAAGGTCCTCATGGCCATAAGGGGGTGAAGAGTGGCTACGGAAAAGGCGAAAACGGAGAGGAAGGGACAAGGGGAAGGGCTCGACCTCCAGGAAAACCCAGGCCTCGAGGAGGAGTTGGAGGAGACGGCGATCCCCGACCCCGACCTGGAGGCCCTAGGGGACGATCCGGACCTCCTCGAAGAGGAACCCCTCCTCGAGGAGATGGAGGGGTTGGAAGAGGGGGAGGAAGGGTTTGACCTAGAGGAGGAGCTTACCCTCGCAAAGGTCCCCACCTCCGACCCCGTCCGCCAGTACCTCCAGGAGATCGGCCAGGTGCCCCTCCTCACCCTGGAGGAGGAGGTGGAGCTCGCCCGCAAGGTGGAGGAGGGGGCGGAGGCCATCAAGCGGCTTTCGGAGGCCACGGGGCTGGATGCCGAGCTCATCCGGCAGGCGGTGCGGGCCAAGATCCTGGGCACGGCCCGGGTAGCCCACATCCCCGGCCTCAAGGAGGGCCTAGACCCCAAAAGGGTGGAGGAGATCGACCAGAAGCTCAAAAGCCTCCCCAAGGAGACCAAGCGCTACCTCCACCTGGCCCGGGAAGGGGAAGCGGCCAGGCAGCACCTCATCGAGGCCAACCTGCGCCTGGTGGTCTCCATCGCCAAAAAGTACACGGGGCGCGGCCTCTCCTTCTTGGACCTCATCCAAGAGGGGAACCAAGGCCTCATCCGGGCCGTGGAGAAGTTCGAGTACAAGCGGCGCTTCAAGTTCTCCACCTACGCCACCTGGTGGATCCGGCAGGCCATCAACCGGGCCATCGCCGACCAGGCCCGCACCATCCGCATCCCCGTGCACATGGTGGAGACCATCAACAAGCTCACCCGCACCGCCCGCCAGCTCCAGCAGGAGCTAGGCCGGGAGCCCTCCTACGAGGAGATCGCCGCAGCCATGGGGCCGGGTTGGGACGCAA
>JBEPYU010000007.1:0-45169 GCA_041641215.1 Thermaceae bacterium | reverse complement strand
ACCTGGACCACTACAACCGCCGGCGACCCCACCGGGCCTTGGGGGGCCTGGCCCCTTTAGAGTACCTGGCTAGAATACGGGGGGAGGCGGTCCCCACAGAGTCTCAAATGTGTTGACCGACTACACTACCTTGACATAGGGCCTTCTCCCGGGCTATGATCCATAGCGCCCGGTCGGACGCCCCCGACCCGGCAACAGGCGAGGCCCCGTGGTGTAGTTGGTTAACACACCCGCCTGTCACGTGGGAGATCGCGGGTTCGAGTCCCGTCGGGGCCGCCACGCCGAGGTAGCTCAGTTGGTAGAGCACGCGACTGAAAATCGCGGTGTCGGCGGTTCGATTCCGCCCCTCGGCACCAGGAGGAAAGGGGAGGTCCACCTGCCTAAGGGGTGGACCCCTTCGCCATCGAGCCAAAGCCCCAAGGGGGTGCGGAAAGGCCCTTGAGGCCCCTTCCTAGTGGCCCCTGCTTTGGGCCTCGAGCCTGCCCCCGCTGCCTGGGCTGGCCCGAGGCGGTAGACTTTTTAGGGGCAAGGCAGCCATGGCCTATCGGATCTGCCTCATCGAAGGCGACGGCATTGGGCACGAGGTCATCCCTGCGGCCCGGGCGGTTTTGGAGGCCACGGGCTTACCCCTAGAGTTCGTGGAAGCCGAAGCCGGGTGGGAAACCTTTGAGCGAAGAGGCACCTCCGTCCCCGAGGAAACGGTAGAGAAAATCCTCTCCTGTCATGCCACCCTCTTCGGGGCCGCCACCAGCCCTACCCGCAAGGTTCCGGGATTTTTCGGGGCCATCCGCTACCTGAGGCGCCGGCTCGACCTTTACGCAAACATCCGCCCCGCCAAGAGTCGCCCCATCCCCCAAAGCCGGCCAGGGATCGACCTGGTGGTGGTCCGGGAGAACACGGAAGGGCTCTACGTGGAACAAGAAAGGCGCTACCTGGACGTGGCCATTGCGGACGCAGTCATCTCCAAAAGGGCCAGCGAGCGCATCGGCCGAGTGGCCCTAGGGCTTGCAGAAAGCCGGCCCCGCAAAACCCTTCACATCGCCCACAAGGCCAATGTCCTACCCCTCACCCAAGGGCTTTTCCTGGAGACGGTCAAGGAGGTGGCCCAAGCCTTCCCCTCCGTGGAGGTACGGGACATCATCGTGGATAACTGCGCCATGCAACTCGTCCTACGCCCCGAGGCCTTTGACGTCATTGTGACCACAAACCTCCTCGGGGATATCCTCTCCGACCTCACCGCAGGGCTCGTGGGAGGGCTAGGCCTAGCCCCCTCGGCCAACATTGGGGATAAGGCGGCCATCTTTGAACCCGTCCACGGTTCTGCGCCCGACATCGCAGGCCAAGGGATCGCCAACCCCACCGCGGCCATCCTCTCCGCAGCCATGATGCTGGAGTACCTTGGGGAAAAGGAGGCGGCAAACCGGATAGAAAGGGCCGTGGACCACGTCCTCATGGAAGGCCCCCGGACCCCCGACCTAGGGGGCAAGGCCACTACCCAAGCCTTTACCCAGGCGGTGATCGGGGCCATGGCCTCCCTCTAGGGGCGTTGACCGGATCCGCAGGCTAGCCTAGGATGGGACCTAGGTCCAAGGGTTGCGAGGACCAAGGGGAAGCCGCCCGGCTGACCCCAACATGGAGGAGGGCCGTGGACCCTTGGGCTGACCGCAACCAGGGGGTAGAATCCTAGGGGGAGCCCATGCTTAAGGGTCTAAGTCGATTGCTGCAACCTAGGGTGGAAGCCTTGGGCCTCGAGGTGGGGGCCTCCCAGCTTAAGCTCGTGGAGCTTTCCGGCCAGCCACCTGTCCTTAAGGGCTACGCCATCCGGCCCACACCCCCTGGCCTCCTCGCAGAAGGCAAGGTCAACGATCCAGCCACCCTGGCCCAAGAGATCCGGGAGCTCCTGGCCGAGGCCAGAACCCGCAAACGCTATGTCGTCACGGCAGCCCCCAACGCCGCGGTCATCCTCCGCACCCTCCAGGTGCCCAAAATGCCCCCCAAGGAGATGGAGCAGGCGGTTCGCTGGGAAGCAGAGCGCTACATCCCCTATCCCTTGGACGAGGCCATCCTGGACTTCGCCCCCCTCACCCCCCCGGAGGAGGTCCCAGAAGGGGGCCAAGTGGAGGTGATGATAGGGGTGGTGCGGCAGGAAACCATCATGGGCCTCCTCGAGGCCTTGCGCCTTGCAGGCCTGGTGCCGATAGCCGTGGACGTCAAGCCCTTCGCAGGCCTTTATCCCTTGGAAAGCCGCCTTCTGGAAGATCCCGAGGCGTATACCTTGGCCATCGAGGTTGGGGCCGAAAGCACAAGCCTCGTCCTCCTCAAGGGGGAAAGGCCCCTGGCGGTGCGGATCCTGACCCTAGCTGGCAAGGACTTCACGGAAGCCCTTGCCCGTGCCTTTGGCCTAGACCCTATCCAAGCGGAGGAAATCAAACGCAACTATGGCCTAGCCACCTTGCCCACGGAGGACGAGTCCCTCCTTCTAGACTTCGACCTGGAGCGGGAACAATTTAACCCTGGCCGCGTCTACGATGCCCTTCGCCCAGTGCTTGTGGACCTAACCCAAGAGGTTAAACGTAGCTTGGATTTCTTCCGGATTAGTCTAGGGGAGGTCCAGCCGGAGGTGGGCTACCTCTTCGGAGGAGGGGGCAAACTCCGAGGCCTGGTAGGGCTCCTCAACGAAACCTTAGGGATCCCTTTCGAACCCGTGAACCCTTGGGCCAGGCTCAACGTAGACCCGAGGCGTTTCGACCTCGAGGCCCTCACTTCCATGGGCCCTGAGTTCATGGTCCCGGTGGGCTTAGCCCTGAGGGGGGTGGAACCCCTTGATTAGGCTCAACCTCCTTCCCCAAAACCTGCGCCGCCGGGTGGAACCCGGGTGGTGGCGGCCTGCCGCCCTCCTCCTGGTCCTTTCAGTGGTGGGCGTTTTGGGCTTCATCCACTATAGCGCAGTCACGGAACTGGCCCTTGCCCAATCCGAGCGGGACGCCTTGAGGGCGGAAGTGGCTGCGCTTAGGCCCTTTATCCTGGAGCAAAACCGCCTACGGAATGAGGAGAAAATCCTCAAAGATCTCCTCGTTATCCGGGAAAACCTAGCCAAAAACGCCGTACCCTGGTCCAGTTACCTGGCGAGCTTCATCAACCAAATCCCCAAGGACCAAGGCCGGTTCCCCATAGCCCTGCGCAGCGTAAGGGCGAGGCTCCTTTCGGAGGAGGAAAGCCAGAGGCTTCTAGAAGGGGGGGCCTATGATGGGAAAAGGATCCGGGTGGAGTTCACGGTGGAAGGGGAAGCCTTGAATCGGGCCGCGGTGATCCGCTTCATCGAGGCCTTCGAGAATTCGCCCCGCTTTGGGATCGAGTTTCAAGGGGCCTCCCTGCAGGAAAACGGCCTCTACAGCTTTAGGGCCCGGGTCGGCGTGGCAGGGGGTGAAAGGGGTGCTCGCTAGGTTCGGTCAGCGGGAATGGAGCCTCCTCCTCATGGCCGCAGCCCTCCTCCTGGGGGTCCTCTGGTATTCCTTCCTCATCGTTCCCCTGCAAGAGGAGACCCGGCGGGTTCGCCAGGAGATCGAGGCCCTGATCCTGGAGCGCAACCGGGGACGGCAGGCCCAAAGGGCTTTGCCCGAGCTGAGGGCGGCCATCGCCGCCTTACAGGCGGAGCGGCAGGCCTTCCTCAGGGCCCTTCCCCGTGAGGAACGCCTAGGGGAGGTGCTTCAGGAAATCCTAGGCGAGGCGGTACGGAGCGGGGTGGTGGTCCGGGCCTTCAACCGCTCCCCCACCACAGCTCCCATCCCCGAAGTGCGGGCCGTAAACCTAGCCCTCACCGTAGAAGGGCCCTTTCCCGAGACCTTCACCTACCTGCGCAGCTTGGAAGGCCTTTCCCGCTTTGTCACCCTTTCCGGTCCCACTCTCAGCGCCCGCAGGGAGGGCGAAGAACCCATCCTCAACGCCGACCTCACCCTAAGCATCTATATGCTGGCCAAGGAGGTCCAGGTGGAAGGGGGTAAGCCGTGAACCTGATCGCTGCTTGGAAAAGCGTTCCGCAAAGGACCAAGCTTCTCCTGGCCGGGCTCCTTGGGGTCTTAAGCCTAGGGCTGTGGTACGGCCTCCTTTACTTTCCGGAACAGGGGGAGGTCCAAACGCTTGAACCCACACCTCCCCCTCCACCCGCCCCAACCACCGCCCTCGAGGTGCCCCCCCTCCCCCCCTTCGAGCCCCCAGAGAGGGCCCCAAAGGGGACACCCCCGCCCCCCAAAGAGCCCCCTAAACCCCAGGAGGAGGTCTCCCAGACGGGAAAAACCCCGCTTCCCCCCCCAACCTCCCAAGGGGCTGAACCCATCCCTCCCAACCCCTTCGTCCCCCTCCTCGTAGAAACCCCCCAAGCCCCGCCAGCCCTCACCCCAAGGCCTGCCCCCTTGCCTAGCGGACCTCCCCTCGGGGTAAGGATCGGACCCCCTTACCCCCTTACGCCCCCCCCTCCCCTTCCCCGGGCCAGGGCAAGCGCAAGACCCCTCCCCGGCAGCGCAGGGCCCCTACCCCTCCCCAAGGTGCTCCGCCCTACCCTAAGCGTAAGCCCGCCCGCCCTAGCCGAGAGGAAAACCTTACCGTCCCCCGCGGGCTTGGTAGAGACCCTCCTTGAGCCGGAGGACGGGGAGACCCCCCCTCGAGGGGAAAGCCAGGAGCAACCCCTGGCGAAGGCCCAACCCCAGACCAAGCTCGAGGCCTTCGTGCAGGAAAGGGGCCTTGTCCCCGTGGCCACCCTCCTTGGCCCCATCGGGGTGGCCATCCTGAGGGGCAAGGAGGGGTACTTGGTCCTGCCCCTTGGGGAGAGGATCCCGGGGAGCGAGGTGGTTCTCCAGGGGATCGAGCCCGACCGGGTGGTCTTAGCCCTGAAAGGGGAGGAAAGGACCGAAACCCTAGAGCTCCCCATAGCGAGCGGAGGTAGCCCATGAGGAGCAGATGGCTCAAGAAATGGTTTGTCCTAACCCTCCTTTCCCTAAGTAAGGCTTTAGCAGGCCAACTGCCGGATGAACCCCGCTTCAACGCCCCCGTCACCTTCCGGGTCGGGGAAGGGACACCGCCTGCGCCTAGCTCCACCTTGCCCCTGGACGTGGCCCTCGAGGCCCTGGCCAAAAGCGTGGGCCTCACCCCCCTAATCTACCGGGCCTATGACCCAAGCGGGGACCCAGCCAAGGCCCAGCCTCCCTTGCCCTTTGTCAAACTGGACCTGAAGGGTAAACCCTTCCGAGAGGTTTGGGACCTCCTCTTCGCCACCTACGGTTCCCAGTTCAACCTGGACTACCTCTACATCCCCCCGGACCTCGTGGTCGTGGCCCCTACCCAGGTGATCACTGCCCTCACCGATACCCCAAGCCGCTCGGGGGCCATGGAGAGGCGGCCTTACCTGGTGGGGATTCCCAAGGCCGCGTACGTGGTAACCCAAAGCCAGGGAGGCCAGGTCACGGTCTCAAGCAGCGTGGAGGGGGCCAAGGTCTGGGTGCAAAACGACCTCCTCCCCTTCCTTTCTCGGGAGGCGGGAAACCCCGCAGTGAACTGGATCGTGGTGGAAGACCGCGGGGAGCTCAAGGCCCTCCTTTCCATCCTCGCCACCCCCGAACAGCACGCCCGCTTCACGGACCTCCTCCAGCGGGCAGGGATCGACTTCCGTCCCCTCCCCGCCCTAGCCCAGCCCAAACCCCGCCTAGAGCGGAGGTATACCCTGCGGCACACCACCTTCCCCGAACTCCTCGCTTTCCTCAAGGCCCAGCTTCCCGGAGCGGAGATCACCCCCATCCCCACCAACCCCAAGGAGGCCCTCGTCCTCGCCACGGAGGAGGAACACGACCGCCTACAGTCCCTCCTGGAGAAGGCGGATATCCCCAAACCCGTCCGGCGGATCTACACCCTCCAGCACCTGACCTTTCAGGAGGCCCAAGCCCGGCTCACCCCCTTCCTGGAAAAGGCCCCAGGGGTCCAACTGGAGGCCATCCCCGGCAACCCCAAGGCCCTCCTCCTCGAGGCCCAAGAAGGGGAACAAGCCTTCTTCGCCGAGCTCCTCAAGGCCATAGACCGCCCCCCCGAAACCCCACCCCCGCCCCAGGAAACAACGGAACGGCGGCTTTACACCCTGCGCTTTGCGGACCCCGAAAGGATCGCCCCCTTCCTCTCCCGGGAGGTGCCTGGGGTGGTGATCCAGACCGTACCCGGGCAGAAAGTCCTTTCCGTACGGGGGACGCAGGCCCAGCTTGAGGAGGTAGAGGCCCTATTGGCCCAGCTAGACCGCTCCCCTCCCGTAGGCCCCCCCATCCTACAACGGAGCTATCAGCTTTCCAACGCCAAGGCCCCCGAGCTGGCCAAGGTCCTCCAGGAGGCCCTCAAGGCCAAGGCCCAACCCTCCCAAGGACCAGGCCAGGCCCCGGCCTCCCCTACGGCCACGGTGGTGGCCGACGAACGGACCAACACCCTGATCGTGACGGGAACCCAAGAAGACCTGGAGCTGGTGGAAAGCCTCATCCCCAGCTTGGACCAGGCCGTGCCCCAGGTAAACCTCAGGGTGCGGATCCAGGAGGTGCAAAGCAACCTCCTCTATAGCCTGGGGATCAAGTGGAACACCCTAGCCGGGGGGAATATCCTGGCCAGCATCCTGGACACGGGGCTTTCCCTCATCTTCGACTCCACCCGCAGCCTGGCCAGCCTCAACATCATGGCCACCCTGGACGCCCTGCAAAAACAAGGCCTCTCCCGGGCCCTTAGGGACGTGAACCAGACGGTCCTGAACAACCAAACCGCCCGCCTGCAATCGGGGGAGACCTTCTTCATCCGGCGGGTGGTGAATGACCGGGTGGAACAGGTGCCCTTTGACGTGGGGGTCATCGTAGAGGTTACCCCCCAGATCACCGCGGATGGGCAGATCCTCCTTTCCATCAAGGCCGAGGTCTCGGGGAACGTCCAGCGCAACCCCACGACGGGGGACGTGGACCGGTTCACCAAGCAGGTGGTGACCACCACCATGCGGGTCAGGGACGGGCAGACCGTGGTCCTCGGGGGCCTCACCTCCCAGGAGAAAAGCGAGACCGTCCAAGGGGTCCCCCTTCTCATGGACATCCCCCTCATCGGGGAACTCTTCAAGCAACGGGCCAACGAGTCCACGGACCGGGAGCTCCTCGTGGTCATCAGCGCGGAGGTGGCCAAGGGGACGGGGAAACCCTAAAGGGGCGATCCGACCCTAGAGGCGGGGCCCTTTCGCCTAGAATGGCCCCATGAGGTTCCTCACGGCGGGCGAGTCCCATGGGCCGGAGCTCCTCGCCATCATCGAGGGGCTACCCGCAGGCCTCCCCCTCACGGAGGAGGACATCAACCCCTGGCTTTTCAAAAGGCAACAGGGCTACGGCCGGGGGCGGCGGATGGCCATCGAGAAGGATCGGGTGGTCTTTAGGGCGGGGGTGCGGGCCGGGCGGACCACCGGGGCCCCAGTGGCCCTGGCCATCCCCAACCTGGACCACCGCAACTGGATGGAGATCATGGACCCCGCCCCCGGGAACGAACCCCGGAAAAGGGCCCTCACCGCCCCCCGCCCCGGCCACGCGGACCTGGCCGGGGGGATCAAGTACGGGCACAAGGACCTAAGGGACGTGTTGGAAAGGGCGAGCGCCCGGGAAACCGCCATGCGGGTGGCCGTGGGGGCGGTGGCCATGAAGCTCCTCGGTCTCCTCGGGGTGGAGGGCACGGGGTATGTGGTGGGCCTTGGGGGGGTCTGGAGCCGGGTGCCCTTTGCCTGGGACCTGGTGGGCCGGATCGAGGAGAGCCCCGTGCGCATGCTAGACCCCGAGGCGGAGGCCGAGGTCATCCGCCGGATCGACGAGGCCAAGGCCCGGGGAGACACCCTAGGGGGGATCATCGAGGCCCGGTTCCGGGGCCTGGTCCCGGGCCTAGGCAGCCACGCCCACTGGGACCGCAAGCTGGACGGGCGCCTGGCCCAGATGGCCATGTCCATCCCCGCGGTCAAGGGGGTGGAGATCGGACCCGGGTTTGAGAACGCCATGCGCCCAGGCTCCGAGGTGCACGACCCCATCTACTGGAGCCCCGAGCGGGGGTTTTACCGGGGGAGCAACCGGGCCGGGGGGCTAGAGGGGGGGATGACCACGGGAGAGGAGCTCGTGGTGCGGGCGGCCCTCAAGCCCATCGCCACCCTGATGAACCCCCTCCCTACGGTGGACGTGGTAACCCACGAGGCCAAGGAGGCGGGGATCGAGCGCTCGGACACCACCGCGGTGCCCGCGGCCAGCATCATCCTCCTGGCCCTTTCGGCCATCGTCCTGGCCCAGGCCTACCTGGAGAAGTTTGGCGGGGACACCATGGAGGAGATCCAGGAACGGGTGGCCCGCTACCGGGAAAGGGTAAGGGCCTACTGATGCGCCGCCTCGAGGTCCCAAGGCCCTGCACCTTCGTGAGCCTCACGGGCTTCATGGGGGTAGGCAAAAGCCGGGTGGGGCGGGAGCTGGCCCGGGCCCTCCTCCTCCACTTCGTGGACCTGGACCGCTACATCGAGCGGAAAACGGGGATCCCCATCCCCGAGATCTTCCGCCACCTGGGGGAAGGGACCTTCCGGGCCATGGAAAGGGAGGCCCTAAGGGAGGTCCTCCAAAAGGACTACCTGGTGCTCGCCCTTGGGGGAGGCACCTTCATGGATCCCGAAAACCGCAGGGCCCTCCTCGGGCGGGGGCCGGTGGTGGCCCTTTGGGCTAGCCCCAAGACCATCCTGGAACGGGTCACCCGGAAACTCGCCCAAAGGCCCCTCCTCCAAGGGGACGATCCCTTGGCCCGGATCGAGGCCCTCCTCGAGGCCAGGACCCCCCTCTACCGGGAAGCCCACATCCACATCTCTACGGACGGGCGCAAAACGGAGGAAGTGGTGGCGGAGATCGTGGAGGCCCTTTGGCGGTATGCAAAGGATCGCGGTCCATAAACCTGTGGCCTACCCCATCGTGATCGGCCAGGGGGCCTTAAGGGAGATCCCCAGGCCCCCGGGGCCCTTAGCCCTCCTTTACGACGAGAAGACGGAGGCCTTGGCCCTGGAAGTTGCGGAGACCCTAGGGATAGGGCTCCGCCTGGCCCTCCCCGGGGGGGAGGGGGCCAAGACCCTCGAGGTCTACGCCCGGGTCCTCTCCTGGCTGGCCCAAAGGGGCCTACCCCGGAACGCCACCCTCCTCGTCATGGGAGGGGGGACCCTCACGGACCTCGGGGGGTTCGTGGCCGCCACCTACCTCCGGGGCCTGCCCTACCTGGCCCTTCCCACCACCACCTTGGCCATCGTGGACGCAAGCGTAGGGGGCAAAACGGGGCTTAACCTTCCGGAAGGGAAGAACCTGGTGGGGGCCTTCCACTTTCCCCTGGGGGTCTATGCGGACCTTAGGGCCCTCAAGACCCTCTCCCCTTGGACCTTCAGGGAGGGGCTGGTGGAGGCCTTCAAGCATGGGCTCCTCTCCGGGGAGGAGGGCCTCCTTGAGGTGGAGGGCCTAAGCCCCGAGGCTCCCGGCCTCGAGGCCTACCTGGCCCAGGCCGTGAGGGTTAAGGTGCGGATCACGGAGGAGGATCCCTTGGAAAAGGGGCCAAGGCGCCTGCTCAATCTGGGCCACACCCTGGGCCACGCCCTGGAGGCCTATAGCCGCCACGCCCTCCCCCATGGGGCTGCGGTGGCCTACGGCCTCCTCTATGCCGCCCTCCTCGGGCAGGCCTTAGGGGGGGAGGACCTCTTGGGGCGGGTCTTGGGCCTCATCCGCTGGCTCAAGCCCCCACCTGCCCCCACCCCCCCCTGGGAGGAACTCCTCCCCTACCTCCTCCGGGACAAGAAAAAGGTCTCGGAAAACCTCCACTGGGTGGTGCCTTTGGGCCTAGGCCGCCTCGAGGTCCGCCCCCTTCCCGAGGCCCTCCTGAGGGAAGCCTACACGGCCTGGCAGGCCCTGGTCCAGGGCCTAAAGGGGTAGGCCCACAGGACGGAGAACCCCCCCCTTGGCCTTGCCGAAGTCCAGGGGGAAATCCCCGAGGGAAGTCCTCAGGACGATGAGGCCCAAGGGGGTATCCTCCCCTCCCCACGCCACCCCTTCCCCTAGGGCTAAGCGCAGGGCCCGGGGATCCTCCGGGGCCAGGGGGAAAAGGGGGAGGCGGGGCCAGGGCAGGCTTGCCCCAAAGGCCAGGGCCAAGGCCTTGGCCGGGAGGAAGCGGCCCTTTTGGGCCTTCCCCAGGTAGAGCCCAGGGACAGGCACCCTTAGCCCCGAAAGCTCCGGAAGCCCCTCGGGGACTAGGTAAAGGTGGCCCGCCCGCTCCCATAGGGGCCCTTCCAAGGCGAGGCCCGCTTCCTCAAGGAAGCCACGCAAGAGACGCCTAATCTGGGGATCGGGGGAGGGAAGGCGGGCCTTGGGAGGGGAGGAGGGGCGGCCTTCCCCTTTGCGGAAGCGGGCGAGGAAGTGCCCCTCTCCTTCCAGCCTATGGGGCCAAAGCCGGGCGGTCCTCCTGAGCTCGGGAAGGCCCTCCCCCCACTCGGGTACCCCGGGGGCGAAAAGGGGGTGGAGACGAGCCTCCTCTAGGGCAAACTCCGGATGCTCCTTGAGGAAGCGGGCCACTACCCCCTCGTTCTCCTCGGGGGCGAAGGTGCAGGTGGCGTAGACCAAAACCCCCCCCGGGAGGACCAGCCGGGCCGCCTCCCCAAGAAGGGCAAGTTGGAGCCCAGCCATGCGCTTGGGGGCCGAGGGGCCCCAGCGTTTCCTGGCCTCCCCGTCTTTGCGGAACATCCCTTCCCCAGAACAGGGAGCATCCAGGAGAACCCGGTGGAAATAGGCCCCCAGGGCCTCGGCCAGGTCTCTAGGGGGAAGCTGGCTCACCAAGGGGGAAGCCCCCCAGCGCTCCACATTCTCCAAGAGGGCCCGAACCCTTTTGCCGTCCACCTCATTGGCCCAAAGGAGGCCCTGGCCCCCCATGCGGGCCAGGATATGGGTGGTCTTCCCCCCGGGGGCTGCGGCCAGGTCCAACACCCGCTCCCCAGGCTTAGGGTCTAGGAGGGGAGCCACGGCCTGGGCGCTTGGCTCTTGGATGTAGTAAAGCCCCGCATAGAAGTAGGGATGGGGCCCAGGCCGGGCCTCCTCGGGGTAGTAAAAGCCCTCAGGAGACCAGGGAATAGGCCTTAGGGGCCAAGGGGAAAGGCTAAGGAAGGCCTCAGAGGAAAGCTTGAGGGTGTTCACCCTCAGGCCATAGGTGCGGGGACCCGTAAGGGCCTTGAAGAATAGGGAAAACTCCTCCCCCAAAAGGGCCTCCATCCGGGAAAGAAAGGCCTTAGGCCACACGCTAGGCACCCTAACGCAGTCCAAAGACCCTCGCCACCCTCACCCCCCCTTGCGAGCTCGAGGGGCACCTTTTTTCACAAAGTGTATGCGCATAGCGGCTCAACCAGTGATTGTCGGTGGAAAACCCCAATTTCTCATCTTCCAAATGCATAATCGCGTGCGCAAACGTCCAGGACGTGATTTTCCCCAATTTTCTCCCTCTCACACCCTTTACTTCTTTCCTGCGCTTCCAGGTTCCAAAAAAACTCCACGGGGACTTTTTACCGGGGCCCCCATGCGGGCTTGGGGCCCGCATGGGGTGGTATTATGCGCCTTCGGCCTCCCGGGCCTCGATCTTGCCCTTGATCCGCTTGAGGCGGAAGGTGTCCTCCCGTTCCCTTTGCTCCAAGACCTGCTGGATGAAGCGGATCTGCCCCCGGATGCCCGGGATGACCACCTGCTCCAGGGCGTTCACCCGGCGGGTGGTTTTGCGGATCTCCTCCCCTAGCTTGCGGAGGCGGGCCTCGGTATTGGCCACCCGGACGAGGGCCTCCGCGTAGCGCTGGAAGGCCCGGGCGGCCTCGAGGGTATAGGCGGGAACCCCGAGGGGGGAAAGGAACCCCTTGGGGAAGGCCACCTCTAGCCTCGGCACCCGGCTACCCCAGACGTTGTCCACCTGGGCCCTCACCCCCTCCAAGGGGGGCACCCCCAGGGCCAGGGCCTCCACGGCCTCTGGCCCGTCAAAGGCCTGGGCCAGGAGAAGGGCAGTGTAGGCCTCCTTGGCCGCCTCGTTCAGGGCCCGCCGGGCCTCGAGGGCCTCCTTAAGGAGCCCGAAGAACTCCGCCACCAGGGCGTCCCGCTTCTTCTTGAGGAGGTCCACCCCCTTCTGCGCCAGGCGGAGCTGCCCCCGGCGCTGCAGGAGGTTCATCCGGGTGGGGCTTACCTGGCTCATCCCCCCTCCTCAGTAGGGCTTAGCCCCCCAGATCTCTTCGAGCTTCTCCCCGTAGTACTTGCCGATATGGTCCTTGGAGATCCGCTTGAGTTCACCCTGGGGCAGCATGGAAAGGAGGGCCCAGGCGATCCGCAGGCTCTCCTCGAGGGAACGGTTCTGCTGGCCCTGGTTGATGAAGTGCCTCTCAAAGGCCTCCGCGAACTGGAGGTAGCGCCGGTCGTTTTCCGTAAGGGCGTCCTCCCCGATGATGGCCACCAGCCTGCGGATGTCCACCCCGTTGGCGTAGGCCGAGTAAAGCTGGTCCGAGACCTGCTTGTGGTCCTCCCGGGTCTTGCCCTTGCCCACGCCGTTGTTCATGAGCCGGGAGAGGGAGGGCAAGGGGTCAATGGGGGGATAGACCCCCTTGCGGTGGAGCTCCCGGGAAAGCTGGATCTGGCCCTCCGTGATGTAGCCCGTGAGGTCGGGGATGGGGTGGGTGCGGTCGTCGTCGGGCATGGAGAGGATGGGGATCTGGGTGACGGAACCCTTCTTCCCCTCCACCACCCCGGCCCTTTCGTAGATGGTGGCCAGGTCGGTGTACATGTACCCAGGGTAGCCCCGCCGGCCGGGGATCTCCTCCCGGGCCGCCCCGATCTCCCGCAGGGCCTCGCAGTAGTTGGTCATGTCCGTGAGGATGACGAGGACATGGTAGTCGTGCTCGAAGGCCAGGTACTCGGCCACGGTGAGGGCCATGCGGGGGGTGAGAAGCCGCTCGATGGTGGGGTCATCGGCCTTGTTGAGGAAGAGGACGGAGCGGCTTAGGGCCCCCGTGCGCTCGAACTCCTGAATGAAGTAGGAGAGCTCCCGCTGGGTGATGCCCATGGCCGCAAAGACCACCGCGAAGGGCTCCTCCTCCTCCCCCTTGCCGGCCAGGTCGGGCCGGACCGTGGCCTGGCGGGCGATCTGGGCCGCAAGCTCGTTGGCGGGAAGCCCCGAGCCCGAGAAGATGGGGAGCTTCTGCCCCCGCACCAGGGTGTTCATCACGTCGATGGTGGAGATGCCGGTCTGGATGAACTCCTCGGGCTTCCTCCGGGCTACGGGGTTCAGGGGCTGGCCCACGATGGGAAGGCGCTTCTCCGGGGTGATGGGGGGCAGGCCGTCGATGGGCCGGCCGATCCCGTTAAAGCGGCGGCCCAGCATCTCCTTGGAGACCCCAAGCCTGGCCACGTCCTCCACCAGGCTCACCTTGGTGGTGGCCAGGTCCAGCCCCGTGGTCTCCTCGAAGACCTGGATGACCGCGTACTCCTCGGAGACCTCGATCACCTGGCCGCCCCGGACCCGGCCCGAGCCGTCCTCAATGGCCACGATGGCCCCGTAGGCCAGGTCCTTGGCGTTTTCCACGAAAAGGAGCGGCCCCGAGATGTAGGTTACGCCGGTGTACTCCTTCTTCAAGAGGTCCATACCCCCTCCTTAGGCCAGGGCCTTGAAGGCCCCCTCGATGGCCTTTAGGGTCTCCTCGAGGTAGGCCGGGAACTCCGCCTCCGGCACATACCGGGCCCGGCCGATCCTCTCCAGCACGGGCAGGGCCAGGATCTCGTCGATCCCCGTGCCCCGCCTGATCGCGGCCTCCGCCTCCTTGTAGAAGGTGAGGATCATCCGCATGATGCCGTAGGCCTTGGCCATGGAGCAGTAGGCGTCCACCTCGTGGAAGGCGTTTTGCTGCAGGAAGTCCTCCCGGATGATCCGCCCCACCTCGATGACCAGCCGCTCCGTATCCTGAAGGGCGTCAGGCCCCACCAGCTGGACGATCTCCTGGAGGCTCGCCTCCCTTTGCAGGAGGTCGGAGAGGGCGTCCCTGAGCTCAGGGTAGTCCCCCGCCACGTTCTCCCGGTACCAGGGATCAAGGATCTCCGTGAAGAGGGAGTAGGAGCCATTCCAGTTGATAGCAGGGAAGTGACGACGGAAGGCCAAGGAGGCATCCAGACGCCAAAAGGCCCCTACAATGCGCAAGGTGGACTGGGTGACGGGCTCGGACATGTCCCCGCCCGGGGGGGAAACGGCCCCCACGATGGTCACCGCCCCCTCCTCCCCGCCCAAGGTAACCACCCGGCCCGAGCGCTCGTAGAAGGCGGCAAGCCGGGCCGCGAGGTAGGGCGGATACCCCTCCTCCGCGGGCATCTCCTCCAGGCGGCTAGAGATCTCCCGAAGGGCCTCGGCCCAGCGGCTCGTGGAGTCGGCCATAAGGGCCACGGAAAGGCCCTGGTCGCGGAAGTACTCCGCGATGGTCACCCCCACGTAGATGCTGGCCTCCCGGGCGGCCACGGGCATGTTGGAGGTGTTGGCGATGAGGACCGTGCGGTGCATGAGGGGCCCCCCGGTCTTGGGGTCGGTGAGCTCGGGGAACTCCACCAGGACGTCCGTCATCTCGTTGCCCCGTTCCCCGCAGCCCACGTAGACCACCACGTCCGCGTTGGACCACTTGGCCAAGGACTGCTGGGTCACGGTCTTCCCGCTCCCAAAGGGCCCCGGGATGGCCGCGGTCCCCCCCATGGCCACGGGGAAGAGGACGTCTAAGATGCGCATCCCTGTGAGGAAGGGGGTGGTGGGGTCAAGCTTCCTCTGGACGGGACGGGCCCGGCGCACGGGCCAGGTGTGGTACATCTTGAGCTCGGTGCCGTCCTCGAGGATCACCACCGGCTCCTCCACCGTGTACTCCCCTTGGGGCTTCACCTCCTTGACCCGGCCCTTCACCTCCGGGGGGACCAGGATCTTATGGGTGAAGCCGAATTCGGGCACCGTGCCCAGGACCATCCCCCCCCGGACCTCATCCCCCGGCTTGACCCTAGGGGTCCAGGCCCACTTGCGGGTGCGGTCCAGGCTGGGCACGGCCACCCCCCGGGCGATGTAGATGCCCGTCTGCTCCCTGATCTTCTCCAGGGGGCGCTGGATGCCGTCGTAGATGCCGTTAAGCATCCCCGGGCCTAGCTCCACCGCAAGGGGTAGCCCCGTGGAGACCACGGGCTCCCCCACCCTAAGGCCCGAGGTGTCCTCGTAGACCTGGATGAAGGCCGTATCCCCATCCAGCCGGATGATCTCCCCCACCAGGCCCTCATGCCCCACCTTGCAGATGTCGTACATGCGGGCCCCGTGCATGCCCTTGGCGATCACCGCCGGGCCCGCGATCTTCTGGATGACCCCTTGGACCATCTCCCCTCCCACTATAGCTTGACGTCAAACCCCAAGGTGGCCCGGACCAGGCCCCTCAGGTAGGCCTCCACATCGGGGTTCTCGTAGACCTCCCTAAACCCCGCGATGGACAGGATCACCGGGAGGTCCCGGCCCCGCCTCGCCCGCTCCGCCGCCTTCTCCGGCTCGGGGAGGAGGCTACCCTCCACGGCCACCAAGGCGTACTCCCCCTTTTGGACCAAGGCCTCGAGGTGGGCCCTGGCCTCCTCGGGGGAGTGGGCCGGATGGACCTCAAACCCCACCAGGCGAAACCCCTGGGCCGTCTCCGGATGGGCGATCACCGCTGCCTTCACGGGCAACGCACCTCCTCCTCCGCTTGGGCCTTAGGCAGGCCGAAGTAAGCCCGCCGGGCAAGGAGCCTCAGGCGCTGGGCCTCATAGGTCCGCTCCCTCACGTAGGCCAGGACCAGACCCACCCCTACCGGGTCATAAAGTCCCCTCCTCGCCTCCTTGAGGAGCAAGCACCGGAGGCCCCTTTCCACCCCCTTAAGGTCCTTCGCCTCCCCAAGGGAGGCGAGGGGGGTGGAGGCGAGCTCCCCCAAGGCCGTCAGGTCCCCTTCCAAAAGGCGGGCGAAGCGCAAGCGGTCCAGATAGCGCCCGCCCCGGATGAAGACCTCCCCCGGGTCCACCCCTTGGCCCTGGAGCTTGAAGGCCGTACGGAGGTTTTCCGCGTCCACCTCCAGGGCCAGGTACCCCGCAAGGAAAGGTTCCCCTAGGCGCTTGGCCGCGGCTACCGCCTCCTCGAGGAAACCCTTGGCCAGGAGGACCTCGAGGCGAAGGGGATCCTGGGTCTCCCTGAGGGCAGCCCTTAAGGCCCGGGCCAAGGGGTGGCCGGGGACCGCGAGGAGCTGGGCTAGGCTAGAGGGGTCTTGGGCCTCGTAGAGGGCCGGCCAAAGGCCCGCCTCGAGGGTACCGGGAAGGAGGACCACCTCCTCCAGGGGACGGCCCGTGGCCTTGGCCCGGAGGACGGCCTGGAGGTTCGTGAGGTCGTTCCGGAGGAGGAGGAGGCGCACGGCCTCCCGGGCCTCCCCCGTGACCAGGCCCGCAAGATCCCCCACGAGCCGGGCCTGGGTCTTGGCGATGGCCCGGTCCACATCCCCCAGGGTCTGCCCCGCGAGGGCCTCCCCGTAAGGGGTCTCCCCAAGGAGACGCAGGAAGTCGGGGAAGGGGAGCTCCAAGGCCTCCTGGAAAAAGGCCTCCTTGAGGAGGCCCGCCCGCCTGGCCCGTACCCTAGCCCCGAGGTAGCCGAAATCGTCTGCCATACTAGCCCCACATGGCCTGGGCTACCCGGGCCGCCAGGGTCTCCCAGGCCCGTTCCAACCGGGCCTTCAGGGTATTCTCCGCCTGGGTCTTACCCCCCCGGCCCACGGCCTTGACCCCTAGGTCCAGCTGGGGATTGGGCCTTAGGGCCAAGCCCCGCGCCCGGGCCAAGCCCTCGAGGTGGGGCAGGTCCTCGGGATGGGCCTCCAGGGCCTCGGCCTCCCCCAGGGCCTCGAGGGCCTCTTCCGCAAGCTTTTGCAGGACGCTGGGCCACTTGGGGTCCTGCCGAAGGCCGGCCAAGGCCGCCTCTACCCGGGCCCGCACCTCCCCCAAAACCTCCCCCTTGGCCTCGGCCCGGGCCTTGGATAGGAGGAGTTCCCCGGCACTTTCCGCCCGCCGGATGGCCGCCTCCAAGGCGGCCTCCAGGGCGCGCTTACGGGCCTGGAGCAAGGCCTCCGCCTTGGCCTTGGCCTCCCCTAAGGCGGCCTCCCCTTCCCTCCTCGCCGCCTCGAGGAGGGCCTGGATCTCGGCCTCTACCTCCTGGCTCAGGATGGCCTCGAGTTTGGACATGCTCCCTCCAGAAAAGGCCCTGCCCGCGAAGGGCCGGGCAGGGCCTTAGGTTTTAGAGACGGCCGTTCAGGATGAAGGCGATGAGGAGGCCGAAGATCACCAGGGTCTCGGGAAGGAGGAGGAAGATCAGGGCGGTACCGAAGTTCCTGCGGTCCTCGGCGATGGCCCCTACCCCTGCGGCCCCGATCCGGGCCTGGGCCACACCAGTACCCAAGGCGGCCAGGCCCACGGCAAGCCCCATGCCCACGGCGATGAGGCCCCGGTCAAGCCCTCCAGAAGCGGCCGCCTCCTCCGCGGCCAAGGCCAACGCCCCAAAAGCCACCCAAAGGACGGAAACCAAGAGCTTCTTCAACATGCTCTCCCTCCTTACTGCGCCTCGCGGACGCTTTTGAACGGCCGGTATGGCCTGCCGTTCTCCTCGTAGAAGCCGAACTTGGTGAAGAACTCCACCCAAAGGAGACGGATGGGCTGGAGGAGGTGGCCCAAGGTGGTGAGGAGGAGGACGAGAAGGTGCAAGGCCCCGGCCACCAGGATACCCAGAACAACCCCCAGAAGTCCAATCCGCTCGGCCAAGGCAAAGCCGACATCGGTGAGGAGGCCGGCCATGATGCCCCCGGCAGCCCCCACCGCATAGATACGGATGTGGGAGAGGATATGCCCCGCCTGGGTGAAGATCTCGGGGATCATGAGCCAGATCCGGCTCACGGCCACGGCCAAGAGGAAAAGGCCGAGCCCCAGGTAGACGAGGAGGGAAAGCCACCCCGCCTGGATACCCCCCAGGTAGGAGGCCGCAAGGGCCAGGAGGCCGGTAAGCCCCCCGAGGTACCCCACCCCCTCCCAGAAGTGGGCCATGTGCCGGTGCTTAAGCCCCAGGTAGGCCCTTAGGGCTAGGCCGTAGAAGACGAGAAGCACCCCAAAGGCCACGGAGGCCAGGATGAGGAAATTGGCGGTTTTGGCGGTGTCGATGCGGTGGATGAGGATGGGGATAAGGCCCGGGTGCTCAGGGGTGCCGAAGACCCCCAGGTGCTCGAGGAAGGTCCCGAAGAACTCCCCATAGATGAATCCGAAGACCGCGGTCCAGAAGACGAGCCAGTTCAGGATGCGGACCACCCTTTCCAGGACCGCAGGCTTGAGGCTTAAGGCGAAGAGGTCGATGGTGAGGGTCTCCCCCCGCTTGGCGTACCCCGCAAGCCAGCGGCCGAGGAGGAGGAAAAGGAGGGCGTACCCGATATCCCCCACGATCATCCCAAACCAGAAGGGGAAGAAGATGGGCACCACGGGGGTAGGGTCAAAGGTCCCATACTTGGGGGTGTTCAGGAAGCCCACCAAGAGCTCGAAGGGCCGGGCCCACGGGGGGTTATCCAGGAGGACCGGCACCCTCTCCGCCTCGTGGTGCTCGTCCACGGGCTCAAAGGCGTAGACCACGTGGTCCTTATGGCGGCTTAGGGCCTCCTCCACCCTGGCCTTAGCCTTCAAGGGTACGTACCCGAGGAGGGCCACCCCGTACCGGCCCTGGGCCAAGGCCTCCAGGGCCCGGTACCGCTCCACCTCGTCCTTGGCCCTGGTCCAAAGGCTCCGCAGGGTAGGCACCGCCTCCCGGGCCAGCCGGTTGAGGGCCTCGCGGACCTCGGAAAGCTCGGCGGGAGCCGCCTCGAGGCGCTCCCTTAGCCTCGAGGCCGCCTCGGAAAGGGGAAGGTCCGCCAAAGCCCCCGGCAACCGGAGTTCCCCAATCCCCACCCGGGAAAGGGCCGTCCGGGCCACGTCCGCATCCCCCTTCCAAACCACGAGGAGGCCCAAAAGGCCCTTGGCGAAGGGCTCCACCGCAAGGAGGTAGCGGTCCCCTAGGGCCTTCTTGAGGGCCTCCTCGAGGGGGGGGATTTCCCTTTCTGTGAGGAGGAAGGGGAAGAGGCGGAAGAAGGGGCTACGGTCCAGGCCATGGGCCATGGCGGCGAGCCGCTCCAAGGGTTCTAGGTAGGTCTGGGCTAGGGCCAGCTCCTCTTCCCTCTCCTGCCCCTCCCGTACCAAGGCCTCCACCTGGGTCTGCAAGGGGGTGAGGGCCCGTTCCAGGGTCTCGAGGTCCCCGGGAAAGGGGCGGTGGGGCTCGGGCTCCCGGCCAAGAAGGGCCAGGGTATGCTCGGCCCCTGCAGCCACCGCCTCAAAGCGGCGCAGGATCTCCCGTTCCTCCGGGGAAAGGCGGTACTCGGAGAGGACCTCGGGCCTTAGGGTCTCGAGGTGGACGACCCCCGCTTCCTGAAGGCTCTGGAGAAGGGCCTGGGCCTGCGACCGGGGCGCGGCAAGGACCAGCTTCTCCATGGGGGCGATCACGGCAAAACCTCCCCCAGGGCTAAGGCCACGGCCTGATCCAGGCGGGCCTCGGCCGCCTTGCGGATGCGCTCGGACTCGGCCTTGGCCGCCTCCTGGTAACGGAGGAGGATCCTCTCCGTCTCCTCCGCCTCCCTCTTCCGGTAGGCCTCGGCTAGGGCCATGGCCTCCTCCTCGGCCCTTTGGAGGAGGGCCTCCGCCTCCCGTAGGGCTTGGGCGCGCAGGGCCTCCGCCTCCTTCTTGGCCGCCTCGAGGCGGGCTAAGAGCTCCTTTTCCTTCTCTGCAAGGGCCTTGATCAGTCCTAGGCCTCCCATGCCTCCCCCCTTGTGAAAATCTGCGCAAAGCGCCCGCTACCATCCTAGCCGTCCCCAGGCTTCGCGTCAAGCAACCCCGATTAAGTATACTTGGGCGGTGCATGTCCAGGTGAACGAGAAAGGGGCGGCCCGGCTCCTCGCCCGCCACCTCTGGGTTTTCCGGAAGGACGTGCTTCGGGGTCCAGAGGTCCCCGGGCTTTACCCTGTATACGCCGGACGCCGCTTCCTTGCCCTAGCCCTCTACAATCCCCAAAGCGACCTCACGGTCCGGGCCTACCGCTTCCATCCCGCCCAAGACCCTGAGGAGGCCCTCCTTGAAAACCTCCGCAGGGCCCTAAACCGCCGGGCCCCGGCCCTCGAGGCCCACCCTGAAGGGGGCTTCCGCCTGGCCCATGCGGAAGGGGATTTCCTCCCTGGCCTCACCGTGGACTACTACGCGGGCCACGTGGTGGTCCAGGCCACGGCCTATGCCTGGGAAACCCTCCTCCCCCGGGTGGTGGAAACCCTCAAGCCCTACGCCCAAAGCCTTTTGGCCAAGCACGACGCCAAAGCCCGGACCTTGGAGGGGCTTCCCCTTTACGTGCGGCCCCTCCATGGGGAGGTGCCCAAACGGGTGGCGGTCCAGGAGGGAAGGATCCGTTACCTCGTGGACCTCCTGGGGGGGCAGAAAACCGGGGCCTACCTGGACCAGCGGGAAAACCGGATCCTTATGGAGGGCTTCCAGGGGGAAAGGGCTTTAGATGTCTTCAGCTACGGGGGAGGCTTCGGCCTACACCTGGCCTTGGGGTTTGGGGAGGTCCTCTCCGTGGACACCTCCCGGGAGGCCCTGGCCTTGGCCGAGGAAAACGCCCGCCTAAACGGCCTCCGCCTCCAAACCCTCGAGGCCAACGCCTTTGACCTCCTAAGGCGCCTGGAGAAGGAGGGGGAACGGTTCGACCTGGTGGTCCTAGACCCCCCGGCCTTCGCCAAGGGCAAGAAGGACGTGGCAAGGGCCTATAGGGCCTACAAGGAGATCAACCTAAGGGCCATCAAGATCCTCAAAGAAGGGGGCCTTCTCGCCACCGCAAGCTGCAGCCATCACCTCACGGAACCCCTCTTCTACGAGATGCTCAGGGAAGCGGCCCAGGACGCCCACCGGTCCCTTAGGGTCCTAAAGAAGGGGGGGCAGCCCTGGGACCACCCCGTGCTCCTCACCCACCCCGAGACCCATTACCTCAAGTTCGCCCTCCTCGAGGTTTTGTAGCCCAAATGCCCTTTTGGGCTCCTGCGCTTCCAGGTTCCCAAAAAAGCCATGGGAACTTTTCTACCGGGACCCCCGTGCAGGCTTGGGCCTCCCTAGGTGGTATGGGAGACCAATCCCTGGAGGGGGGTTGGACTAGGCTAGGTGGGGATGAAGGAGGATCTCCTGGAGACCTTAGGCCAACACCTCATCTGGCGGATCGGGCGGGCAGAGGGGGAAGAGGTCCTGGTGGTGCGGGTGGGCCTGGCCTCCAGCGCCCACCGCTTCCGGGAACTCCCCCGCCTCCAAAACCTCTCCGACGAGGAAATGGCCCGCCTGGTGAAGGAAGGCCGGGTCCGGGTGGAGTGGGTGGAGGAATGCTAAGCCTGCCCTGGCCCCCTCCACCCCAAGCCCGGGTGGAAGGCCAAGGGGTGACCCTGGAGTACGTTTGGGACGGGGGGGTCCTCCAGGGTATGGTCCACCTGGCCAACCCCGCCCTGGGATCCTTGCGCTTGCCCTTTGCGGCCAGGCTTCGGGGCCAAAGGTTAGAAAGCCTCCCCCTTCCCTCCCCCGCCCTAGGCCTGGAGGGGACCCTCGAGGGGGTAAACCTCGAGGTGAGGCTCCGCCTCCTCCTCCCCCAGGCCACCTGGGGGGAGCGGGCCTTGGGCCGGATCCTGGAGGCCATTCTCCTCCGAACCCTCGAGCGAGGCCTTGGCCTCATGGCCCTAAGCTCCCCCCCAAACCCCCTAAACCGCCACCCCTAGGGGGCCGCCAAGGGGTCTTTGGGGTATAGTAACCCCAAAGGGGGCGTTATGGTAGAGGTGCGTTACCTAGGCCACTCGGCGGTCCTCCTCACGGATGGGAAGACCCGGATCGTCGTGGACCCTTTCCTCACCGGAAACCCCAAGGCGGCCCTTTCCGTGGACCAGGTGGAGGCAGACCTCATCCTCGTCACCCACGCCCATGGGGACCACTTCGGGGATAGCGTGGCCCTCTCCAAGAAGGGGGGCACGGTGATCTCCACCTTTGAGATCGCCACCTACGCGGAAAGGCAAGGGGCGAGGGCCATCCCCATGAACCTCGGGGGCACCTACCGCTTCCCCGGGGGGTGGCTCAAGTGGTTCCCCGCCTGGCACTCCTCGAGCTTCCCCGACGGCACCTATGGGGGGATGCCCATGGGGGTAGTGGTGGAGCTTGGGGGCCTGAGGGTCTACCATGCGGGGGACACGGCCCTCTTCTCGGACATGCGCCTCATCGGGGAGGTGGGGATCGACCTGGCCCTCCTCCCCATCGGGGACCACTTCACCATGGGCCCCGAGGACGCCCTTAGGGCCCTAGAGCTCCTGAGGCCTAAGGCCGTGGTCCCCATCCACTACGGCACCTTCCCCCCCATCGAGCAGGACGGGGAAGCCTTCGCGGCCAAGGCCCGGGAAAAGGGCGTGGAGGCCCGGGCCCTAAAACCAGGGGAGGCTTGGGCCCTTGGCTAGGGGCTGGCGGGGAAAGTACCGGCTTAAGATGCTCCTCGGCCTTGGGCGGACGGCCCAGGTGTACCTGGCGGAGGCCGAGGACGGGACAAGGGTAGCCCTTAAGCTCCCCAAGGGGGGGTTCCGCCGGGACCCCCGGGGCCAGGAGGCCTTTGCCCGGGAGGTGCGCCTGAGCCTGGCCCTCCGCCACCCCCATCTGGTCCGGGGCCTAGAGGGGGTGGCGGAGGGGGAGGAAGCCTTCCTGGCCTTGGAGTACATGCCCAGCACCTTGGAGGAGCGCCTCAAGGAGCCCTTGCCTTGGGAAGAGGGGGTAAGGGCCCTTTTGGCCACGGGAAAGGCCCTAAGCTTCCTCCACCAAAGGGGCCTGGTCCACCGGGACGTCAAGCCCAGAAACGTTTTCTTCGACGGCCAAACCTACCGCCTGGGGGATCTGGGCACGGCCATCCCCCTCGAGGCCCCAGGGGGGGAGAGGGTGGGAAGCCCCCCCTACATGGCCCCGGAGCTTTTCCTGGGGGAAAAGGCCACCCCAGCCTCCGACGCCTACAGCTTCGGGGTCCTGGCCTACGAGCTTTTGGTAGGGCGAAGGCCCTTCCAGGGGGAAACCCTGGAGGAACTCCAGGCCGCCCACCTCTTCCTACCCCCACCCCCCACGGGCCTCCCCCCGGCCCTGGACCGTCCCCTGAGGCAGCTCTTGGCCAAAAAGCCCGGGCAAAGGGGTTCCCTGGAAGCCTTCCTCGAGGCCTTGGAAAGCTTCCCCGGGCTTTCGGAGGCAAGATGACCGAAGGCGTATTCTACCCGCCAGAGGAAACCCAGGCCCAAAGCCTCCTCTACCGCTTCATGGCCCGGGTGGGGATCGAGGACTACCCGGCCTTTCACCGCTTCAGCGTGGAAGAACCCGAGGCCTTCTACCGCCACTTCTCCGACTGGCTGGGCCTCCCTTGGCGCACCCCTTACGGGAGGGCTATCGAGGGGGACTTCCCCTTCCCCCGGTTTTTCACCGGGGGAGAGCTCAACCTGGTGGAGGCCTGCCTAAGGCATGACCCTGGGGCCTTGGCCCTTCTCCACGAGACGGAGGAAGGCGAGGTGCGAAGCCTTACCTACGGGGCCCTGAGGGAGCGCGTCCTGGCCTTGGCCGGGGGGCTTAGGGCCTTGGGCCTCGAGCGGGGGGACCGGGTCGGGATCTGGGCCCCCATGGGCCTCGAGGCCGCCCTGGCCCTTTTGGGGGTGGCGGCCATCGGGGCCATTGCCGTTCCCATCTTTTCGGGCTTCGGGGCGGAGGCCGCGGCCACCCGCCTCAAGGACGCAGAGGCCAAGCTCCTCCTGGTCCAGGACGGGTTCCGCCGCCGGGGTCGCCCGGTGGCCCTCCTGCCAGAGGCCAGGAAGGCCCGGGCCCTGGCAGGAACCCCCCTTCTGGCCGTCATCCCCCGGCTGGGGCTACCCCTGGAAGGGGACGAGGTGGCGTGGGAAGGCCTTTTCCAAGGGCCCCTTCCCCCTTTGGCCATGGGGAGCATGGAGCCTTTCATGCTCATCTACACCTCGGGGACCACGGGCCGCCCCAAGGGCACCGTCCACTACCACGCGGGTTTCCCCCTAAAGGCGGCCTTGGACCTGGCCTTCTTCTTTGACCTAAAGCCCGGGGAAAGGCTCTTTTGGTTCACGGACCTGGGGTGGATGATGGGCCCCTGGGCCATCCTGGGGGGGCTTATCCTTGGGGGCACGGTGTTCCTCTACGACGGGGCCCCCGACTTTCCGGGGCCCGATCGGCTTTGGCGGATGGCAGCCGCCCACGGCCTCACCCACCTGGGCCTCTCCCCTACCCTGGTCCGGGGCCTCATCCCCCATGGGGAGGGACCGGTCAAGGCCCATGACCTTTCCTCCTTGCGCATCCTGGGCTCCACGGGGGAACCCTGGAACCTGGAACCCTACCTCTGGTTCTTCCGGGTGGTGGGGGAAGGGAAGCGGCCCGTCATCAACTATTCCGGGGGGACGGAGATCTCAGGGGGCATCCTGGGCAACGTCCTCCTCCGCCCCATCAAGCCCATGGGCTTCAATAGCCCTGCCCCTGGGATCGCGGCCGCGGTGGTGGACGAGGAGGGAAGGCCCTTAAGGGGGCAGGTGGGGGAGCTTGCGGTCCTCAGGCCCTGGCCGGGGATGACCAAGGGGTTTTGGCGGGACGAGGCCCGTTACCTCCACGCCTACTTCGCCCGGGGGAGCCACCTCTGGATCCACGGGGACTTCGCCCTTTTGGACGAGGCAGGGCACTTCTTCATCCTGGGGCGCTCGGACGACACCCTGAAGGTGGCGGGCAAGCGGGTGGGCCCCGCGGAGGTGGAGACCGCGGCCATGGCCCACCCCGCCCTCAAGGAGTGCGCGGCCATCGGGGTGCCCCATCCCGTGAAGGGGGAGGCCATCTACCTCTTTGGGGTCCTACGCCCCGGCCTAAGCCCGAGCGAGGCCTTAGCCCAGGAGGTGGCGGAGAAGGTGGCCGAGGCCTTAGGCCGGCCCCTAAGGCCCGAAAGGGTCCTCTTCGTGCCCGACCTCCCCAAGACCCGCAACGCCAAGATCATGCGCCGGGTGGTGCGGGCTGCCTTCTTGGGAGGGGAGACGGGGGACCTCTCCGCCTTGGAAAACCCTGAGGCCGTGGAGGCCATCCAGAGGCTCAGGGAAGAAGCCCCCTAAGGGGCAGGCGGAGGGCCCAGGCCAGGAGGAGGTAGGCCCCCAAAACCCCCGAGGCCCCAAGGAGGAGAGGGGGCAGGGCCCCAAGGCCAAACCCCCCTTCCCAAAGGCCCATGAGGCCAAAGCCCACGAGGGCCGCGAGGAACCCGGCCAAGGCCACCCGCCCCAGGAGGGAAAGGAGGTCCAAGCCCTCCACGCCCAAGGCCCGCAGGCGCCCGAGGTAGAGGAAAAGGCCCAGGTACCCCGCAAGCCCTGTGGCCAGGTTGAGGAGGAAAAGGCCCGCGTCCTTAAGGAGCCAGTAGCCCAAGGCGTTGAGGAGGAAGACCAGGGCGCTCACCCTCACGGCCTGCCCCACCGCCCCCAGGGCATAAAGGCCCCGGAGGAGGAAGGTGTTCACCCCCCAAGGGAGGAGGGCCAAGCCCAAGGCCCTTAGGGCCTCTGCGCTATAGGCCAGGTTCGCGGGGGAAAGGGGCCCAAAGAGGCCATAGAGGAAGCGCACGATCCCCGGGGCCAATCCGGAAAGAAGGGCCCCAAGAAGTCCGAGGAGGAGGATGAGCCGGATCAGGGGCCCCTCCAGGAAGGGGCCGAGCTCCCTAGGCCCTAGGGCGCTCATCCGGGGGAAGAGGGCGATGGCGGGGGAGGTGGCGAAAAGGCCCAGGGCCATCTGGAAGACGAGCTCCGCGTTGTAAAACCCGGTGACCGCGGCCTCGGGGTAGCGGGTGAGGATATGGGTCAGGACCAGGTTTAGGAATTGGCGCAAGGAGGTGGTGAAGAGGAAAGGCCCCATCCGGGAAAGGGCTGGGAGGAAGGCGGGGTGAAAACCCCACTCCAAGGCGTACCCCTTGAGGAAGGGGAGCTGGACCAAGGCCTGGACCAGCCCCCCTAGGGCGATGGAAAGCCCCAGGAAGGTAGGATCCCCGGGGAAGAGGGCCATGAGGAGGATGGCCACCAGGTTGAAGGCCACGGGGCCTAGGGCGTAGGGGAGGAAGCGCTCCTCCGCCTGGAGGAGGGCCGAGAAGAGGGCGGCCATGGAGATCCCAAGGAGGAAGGGGAGGAGAAGCCGGGTGAGGTAGACCACCCCCTGGAAGGCCGCCTCCTCCTCCAGGTGGCTTCCTGGGGCCACGAGGAGGCGGACCACCCAAGGGGCGAGGAGAAGACCCAGGCCCAAGACCAGGAGGTTCACCCCTAGGAGGAAACTCCCGAAGCGGCGGGCAAAGGCCTGGGCCTCCTCCGCGGGGAGGCCTTTGAGGATGGGGATGAGGGCGTTTTGCACCGCCCCTTCCGCAAGGAGCTCCCTGAGGAGGTTGGGGATCCGGTAGGCCACGTTGAAGGCGTCCTTGAGGGCATCGGGGTAAAGGGCGTTGAAGAGGGACTGGCGGAGGAGGCCCAAGGCCCTCGAGGCCAGGGTCCCAGCCATGACCAAGAGGACCTTAGAGCGCATGGGCCTCGAGGGTCTCCTGGAAGGCTTGCTGGAAATCCCCGTGTCCCACCACGGTAAGGCCGTGGAGGGCGGAAAGCTCCTTGGCCCGGGAAGGGTCCAAGCCCAGGACCACGAGGAAGGCCTCCTTGGGGGCCAGGCCCAAGGCCTTCCTCAGGGCCACGTACTTGGGGATATGGGCCTGGAAGTCCCCCGTCTTGGCCTCCAGCCAGTAGACCCGTTCCCCCACCCCGACCAGGAGGTCGAGCTCCATGGCCTCCCCGTTGGGCAGGGTGACCTGGTAGCCCATGCCCACCTCGTGGGGCAGGTTCTTGCTGCGGAGGACCCTCCTCGCCTTTTCGGCCACATACCTCTCCAACCAGCCCCCGGTGAGGAAGTTCTGCACCCAGCCCTCGGGGTTGGCCTTGGCCTGGAGGAGGCGGTCCTCGCTTTTGTAGCGGTAACTGGTGAGGAGGGCGTACTGCTTGAGGAGGGTGCAAAACTGGGTGGTGTTGGCGATCTCCTCTGGGCTCGCCTCGCTTAGGGAAAGCTCAAACTGGCGCTTTTGGGAAAGGCTCTGCTTGAGGCGCTCATAGAGTTTTTCCAGGGTAGAGTAACGGTCCCCCAGGAAAAGGGCCAAGCGGGTAAGGACCTTTTCCCGCTCAGCTAGGGCCGAGGCCTCCTCGGGGGTCTGGGGAGCAGGATCCCCCTCCTTGGGGGTAAGACCCCGGGCCTTAAGCCATTCCAGGAGGCCGGCTTCCTTAGGCCTATCCGAGGGGGCGGCCTCCGGGGCTTCCTTAGCCCCCCCTTGGATGAGGTTCCAAAGCTCCCCCACCAAGCCCCTAAAGCGAACCTCCAGGGGGCTTTCCCCGGGGACCTCGAGGCCGGGAGGCTGGAGGCCCTGGCGCAAGGCCTTGAGGAGCCACACCTCCAGGGCCTCCCGCAGGGCCAACCGGGTCCCCTCCAGGCTTTCCCCTTCCACCCGAAGGCCCAGCTCGGGAATCTCCCCCAGGTAACGGCCCTTGGCCTTCAGGTCATACTGGGCGCGGGCCATGGCGGCTTCGAGGTAGCGGGTCAAAGGGCCCATGGGGCCTATCCTAAACCATACCCTTTGCTTTTGGTCCCTGCGCCTCCAGGCTCCCTTTACTTCTGGTTCCTGCGCTCCTAGGTTCCCAAAAAACTCCACGGGGACTTTCTACCGGGGCCCCCATGCGGGCGCAAGCCCGCATGGGGTGGTATCCGGGGCCCCCATGCAGGCTTTTGCCTGCATGGGGTGGTCTCAATCCCAGACCGCCCAGCTCCCCTTGGGGGATTTGTGCACCCTAAGCCTCGCGGGCAGGCGCTCGGCCAGGGCCTCCACGTGGGTCACGATCCCCACCAGGCGACCTTGGGTGGGCAGGCTCTCCAAAACCCCCGCCACCACCTCTAGGGTCTCTGCGTCCAGGGTGCCGAAGCCTTCGTCCAGGAAAAAGGCCCCAAGCCGTCCCCGGGAGAGCTCCTCGGAAAGGGCCAGGGCCAAGGCCAGGCTCACGAGGAAGGCCTCCCCCCCAGAAAGGGTCTGGACCCCCCTTTCCGCCTCCGTCCAAAGGTCCAGGACCACGTAGCTCCCCTCCCGTACCCCAAGCCGATAACGGCCCTGGGCCAGGACCTGTAGGAGCTCGTTGGCCCGGTTGAGGAGGCTTTTCTGCCGGTGATCCAGGAGGAAATCGGGAAAGCGGTCCGCCCTCAGGTCCAGGAGTAGCCTTTCCCAAAGGCCTAACTCCCCCACTACCTCTGCGCGGCGGGCCTCGAGGACCTTCCTCCGGGCCAAGGCCTCTTCCAGGAGGCGCTTTTTCTCCTTAAGGCGGCCCCTTTCCTCCCGCTTATGGTCCAAGGCCCTCCTAAGCCCCTCTAGGGCCGCCTCTTGGGCCCTGAGCTCCCGGTAGGCCTCCTGCTCTGGGTGTCCACCGGGCCCTCCGCAAACCCCCTCCAGGCCCAAGGCCCGAAGGGCCTCGAGGGCCATGGCCCATTCCCGCTCGGCCTCAGCCCTTTCCTTGGCGTAGGCCTGAAGGCGTTGGGCCAAGGCCTCCCTCGCCCCCTCCTCGAGGAAGGCCTCCTGGGCCTCGGCCTCGGGAAGGAGGCCTTGGGTGCGGGCCCGGGCCTCGAGGAGGGCCTTCTCCTGCTCCTCAAGGCGGGCCTCAAGCCCCACGGCTTCCTTCTCCAAGGCCGCAAGCTTCCCCTCCAAGGCCAAGGCCTCGTCCACCTCGGCCCGGACCCTTTCCAGCCGGGCCCTTAGGCCCTCGAGGTAGGCCTCCAGGGGCTGGCCCTGGGTGGCCTCTTGGAGATGGGCGTAAAGCCCCGCGGCCAGGGCCTCCTTCTCCTCCTCCAAGCGGGCGAGGAAGGCCTGGGGATCCTCCGGTAAGGTGCCTAAGACCTTAAGGGCCGCCTCCTGGGCCCCTCGGAGCCGGGCCCTAGCCCTCTCCTCCTCGGCCTTGAGGGCCTGATGCTGGCCTTGGGCTTCCCGATAGGCCTCCCTTAGGGCCTGGAGGTGGCCCTCCTTCTCCTTGAGGCGCTGGGCCAAAGCCTCGGGATCCCCAGGGCCGGGCTCTACCCCTAGGTCCTCTAGGGCCTTGGCCAGGTGTTTCCTCTCGGCCTCAAGGCGGGCCAGATTCTCCACGACCTCCTTGAGGTTCTCCTCCACCGCCTTAAGCTGGGGCCCATGGGTAGGGGTGGGCTCCAAGGGAGGGAGGGCCAGGACCTTCTGGCCGCAAAGGGGACAGGCCTCCCCCAGCCTAAGGAGGTGGCGGTAGGCCTGAAGGCCAGCCCGAAGCTCGGCTTCCCGTAAGGCCTCAGCCTCCCCTTCCAGGGCCTCTTTCCTAGCCAAAAGGCGGGAAACCTCCTGGGAGAGGGCCTCGAGTTCCCTCCGCATGGCCTCCGCCTGGGCCCGCCGCAAGGCCTCCCCCAAGGCCTCCACCTCGGCCTTTAGGGCCTGTCCCTCCTCCAGGAGGGCCCTCATCCGCTCCTCGGCCGAGGCCAAGGCCTGGGCTATCCTTTGGACCTCCTCCTCGGCCTGGACGAGGGCCCGCAAGGGGCCCTCCCCCTCCAACACCCGGGCCAGGGCCTCGGGGTCGTACCGGGGATGGGGGTGGTGGGTTACCCCCACCCGGCGCCAAAGGCTCTGGAGGAGAAGGAGCCTCTCCCCCTTGGCCCAAGCCTCCTCCAAAAGGCGCAAGGTTTCCTTTGCCCCTTCCAAGGACCGGTAGGCGGCCCGCAAGGCCTCGAGGCGGGCCTTGACCCGGTCCCTCTCCTCTTGGGTCTTCCGGTAAGCGGCCTCCTTGGCCCGCAGGTCCTGCCAAAGGGGAAGGGCCCAGGCCGCGGCCTCTGCCTTCTCCAGGCGGCCCCTCAAGGCCACCATCTCCTCCTCCCGAGCCAAAACCCCCTGCCATCGGGCAAAGGCCAGCCGGTAGCGCTCCAAGGCCTCGGCCTTGCGCCTTACAGCCTCCACCTCCTTTTCCCGGGCCCGGACCTCCCCCTCCAAGGCCCGGATCTCCTCCTCAAGCCGCGCAAGCTCCCCCTCGAGGGCCTCCTTGGCCTCGGGGGAAGCCCCCTCTAAACCCCTAAGCTCCCCCTCCAGGGCCTGGTAGTCCTTAAGGAGCTGGTCCTGGTGGCCCCTGGCCCGTTCCCGGATCCTCTCCAAAAGGTCTAGGCCAAAAAGCCCCATGAGGAGCCGCCGCCGCTCCTGGGCCTCCCCCCTCAGGAAGCGGTCGAACTCCCCCTGGGGCAGGAGCAGGGCCCGGGTGAAGGCCTCGTAGGAAAGCCCCACGATCTCCGCAACCCTTTGGTTCAAGGCCTGGAGGCTCTCCGTGGGAAGAAGCCTTTCCTCAGGCTCCAGGAGGAAAAGCCGGGCCTCCCCCCGCCTGCCCCTCACCCGCTCCACCCGATAGACCCGGTCCTTCACCTGGAAGGTAAGGGCCACGTAGGCCTCCTGGGCAGAGGGGTGCCTAAGCTCCCCCAGGCCCTGGGCCCCAAGGCGGGGGGTACGGGCGTAAAGGGCAAAGGCCATGGCGTCCAGGAGGGTGGTCTTGCCGCTTCCCGTAGGCCCGGTGATGGCGAAAAGCTCCACGTCGCTAAAGTCCACCCGCTGGGCCTCGAGGTAGGGGCCAAAACCCCTAAGCTCCAGGACTAAGGGCCGCATCCTCCACCTCCTGCCAAAGCCGGGCCAAAAGCTGGGTTAGGGCCTTTCCCTCCCCCTGGTCCACCCCTTGGGCCTCCAGGTACTTCCCGTAAAGGGCCACGAGGTCCAGCCCATCCCCCAAGGCGGGGGGGGCCAGGGGGGAGGCTGGGGTCTCCAGGGCCAAAAGGTGGGGCCATTCCCGGAAAAGCCTCTCCTTGAGGGTGGGGGGAAGGCGCCCTTCCACCACCAGGCGCAGGTAACCGGGAAAGTGGGCCAGCTCCTCGTGGCGGCGGTCAAGCTCCTCGGGGGTCAGGCGGTAGGTCCGCAAGGGCTTGCCAAAGCTTTGCCGGATGGGGTGGACCTTAGGGGGAACGCCCTCCTCAAGCTCCACCAGGAGGAAACCCCGCTCCGCCCCCTCCCCTTCCCCGAAGTCCAGCTGGACCAGGCTTCCCGGATACCAGGCTAGAGGAGCCTCCGAGGCCTGCTGCTGCCGGTGGAGGTGGCCTAGGGCCAGGTAGCGGGCCTCCAGGGGCAAGGCAGCCCGGGGGACCACGTAATTCCCCCCCAGGTGGAAGGCGAACTCCCCCCCTCCCGGCCTAGCCCCCTCCAGGGCGAAATGGCCCACCATGAGGGGGCTTTTGAGGTTGTCCAAAAGGCGGCGCATGGCCTCGGCGTAGGTTTGGTGGCGCTTTTCCCCTTCCAGGGCAAGCCTCCTCACCAGGACCCGCTCGGAAAGGAAAGGGAGAAGCCCCACCTCGAGGCCCCCGAGGTCCACCACCCCCCCCTCCCCCCGCAGCCGGAGCTCCCCCAAGACCCGCACCCCAAACCGGGCGAGAAGGGGGCTTAGGGCCTGAAGGCGTTCCTTGGGGTCGTGGTTGCCCGCGATGACCAAGGCCGGCACCCTAAGCTCCTCTAGGCGCAGGAAAAACTCGATGAGGAGCTTCTCCACCTCCCCGGGGACCTGGGGCCGGTCCAGGAGGTCCCCCGCCACCACCAAAAGGTCCACCCGGTCCTTGCGGACCACCTCCAGGAGGGCCTCGAGGCCCTCCCAGATCTCTGGGGTGCGGTCCACCCCCTTGAGGACCTTGCCCAGGTGCCAGTCCGCGGTATGGAGAAGGCGCATCCTGGGGATCTTATACCAAAAACCTATACTGGCCCCCATGGAGGACCTGCTCAAGGAGGCCTTCCTCCAGGCCCTAGAGGCCACCCACCCCTACCGCCTGGTCCAAAAGGCCCTGCCCCAGCGCCGCCCCGACCTCATCCTGGCCGTGGGCAAGGGGGCAGCCTCCATGCTCCAGGCCGCCTTAGAGGCCTACGGGGAGGTGCCCTACCACCTCACCTTGCCCCTAGGCCAGGAGGCCCACGGCCTCAAAGCCCGCTACGCCCCCCACCCCCTCCCGGATGGACGCAGCGAGGAAGCCGCCCAGGAAGCCCTAGGCCTCCTCCGGGACCTTTCCCCCAAAGCCCACCTCCTCGTCCTCCTTTCCGGAGGGGGAAGCGCCCTTTGGGCCCTACCCCTAGGGATCAGCCTCGAGGAAAAACGAGCCCTCACGGAGGCCCTCCTTAGGAGCGGGGCGGGTATATGGGAGGTGAACGCGGTGCGCAAGCACCTCTCCCAGGTCAAAGGAGGCCGGATGCTCCTCGCCACCCAGGCCAAGGTCACGGCCCTCCTCCTTTCGGACGTGCCCGGGGACGACCCTAGCGTCATCGCCTCAGGACCCTTCAGCCCTGACCCCACCACCTACGAAGAGGCCCTCGGGGTCCTTAGGCGCTATGGCCTCCCCTTCCCCGAGGCGGAAAGGGTCCTCCGCCTGGGGGCCCAAGGGGCCTACCCCGAGACCCTCAAACCCGGCCACCCGGCCCTGGCCCGGCTCAGGCAAAGGATCATCGGCCGGAACCTGGATCTTCTCCAGGCAGCCCGGCGGTTCCTTCGGGAAAGGGGTTTTCGGGTACGGATCCTCTCGGACCGCCTCGGGGGAGAGGCCAGGGCCCTCGCCCGCTTCCACGCGGAACTCGTAGAGGGGATCCGGGCCCACGGGCTCCCCTTCCCCAGGCCCCTTTTCCTCCTCTCCGGGGGGGAGGCCCAGGTGAGGGTCCGGGGCAGGGGCCGGGGAGGGAGGAACCTGGAATTCCTCCTCGCCCTTTACGCCCACCTCAAGGCTCCCCTCTATGCCCTGGCCGCGGACTCGGACGGCCTGGACGGGAATAGCGGGGTAGCCGGGGCCCTCCTCACCCCGGAGGTCTTCGGCCTCGGCCTCGAGGCGGGGCCTTACCTGGAGGAAAACGACAGCCTGGCCTTCTTCCAAAGGGCGGGCACCCTCCTCAAGACGGGCCCCACGGGCACCAACCTCAACGATTTCCGCCTCCTCTACGTAGACTAAGGGCGGTGCATAGCCTCTACGTCCACGTCCCCTTCTGCCCCACCCTCTGCCCCTACTGCGACTTCCACGTGGTGCGCCGGGCCCCGGGGCTGGTGGAGGCCTACCTGTCCCGGCTTAAGGAGGAGGCCCAAGGCCTCTATGCAGCCTACCCCGGCCCCCTTCAGACCCTCTACCTAGGGGGCGGCACCCCGAGCTTCCTGCGGGAGGGGGAACTCGTAGCCCTTTTCCAAAGCCTCCCCTGGCCCTTAGGGGAAGGGGCGGAGGTGACCCTCGAGGCCAACCCCGGTACCCTCAACCGAAGCCGCCTCCGCCTCCTTAAGGCCTTAGGGGTTAACCGCCTCTCCTTAGGGGTGCAAAGCTTCCAGGACGAGGTCCTGGCTTTTCTAGGCCGGGCCCACCGGAGAAAGGGGGCCTTGAGGGCGGTGGAAGAGGCCCTGGAGGAGGGTTTCCGGGTCTCCTTGGACCTCATCCTGGGCCTTCCCGGGCAAGACGTGGAAAAGGATCTAAAGGAGGCTGCCCGCCTCGGGGTGAGCCACCTTTCCGCCTACACCCTCCAGGTGGAAAAGGGCACCCCCTTCCACCTCCTAGGGCTACGGGAAGACCCGGAAGGGGCCGCCTGGGCCATGGAGAGGGCGGAAGACCTCCTGGGGGAGGCGGGGTTTACCCGCTACGAGGTCTCCAACTTCGCCAAGGAGGGGGAGGAAGCCCGGCATAACCTCGTCTACTGGCGGGCGGGGTTTTGGCTGGCCTTAGGCCCCAAGGCCACGGGCCAATACCCCGCAAGCCCTCCCCTCTACGCCCAAAGGCGGACGGGAGCCCCCCTTCCCCGCTGGCTCCGAGGGGAGGCCCCCAAGGAGGAGACCCTAACCTCCCTGGAATACGCCAAGGAGGCCCTCATGCTGGGCCTGAGGCTAAGGGAAGGGGTGGACCTCCGGGAGGTGGAAGGGCGGACGGGGCTTGCCCTTTGGCCGGGCCTAGGGCCTAAGGCCCTAGCCCTCGAGGAGGCCGGGCTTCTCCAGGTAGAGGGGAGGAGGCTTAGGCCCACTGGGCGCGGCTGGTCCCTGCTCCATAGGGTGATCCTCGAGCTATGGGAAGGCCTACCCGCAGGACTAGCGGGTGAAGGCCAGGGCCATGCGAGCCCTATCGGCTAGGGCGAAGAACCTCTCCCTGGTCAGGGGCAGCTTTTCCAGAACGAGGCCCTTTCCCGGCTCGTAATGGACGTGAAGGTGGATGTGGGCCCGGGGGAGGCGGAGGCCGATGCGCTTAAGCCTGGCATGCCTAGGGGAAACGTCCGCCAGGAGAAAAGGCTCCCCTAGGCCATCGGAGAGGGAGGCGGTCATGATGGTGGTGGGCAGGTCATAGGGCCTTTCCATGCGGTAGATGAAGTCGGGGAAATCGGCCTCCTTTTCAAAACGCACCCCCTTTTCCTCGGCGTAAGCCCGCATCCAGGCCAAAAGCTCGGCCCAGGCCTGGTATAGGCCCAGATCGTGGGGACCACCCATGGCCCCATTTTAAAGAAAAGCTTAAGGCAAAGCCCTTGACCGGGAACCCATAGGGCGTATAATGGACTCGCTATGCGGAAGAACACGCTGGCAGCTTTGGGAGTGGCTCTGGCTTTGGGATGGGCTTGGGCCCAGGACGGGGCGAAGGTCTATACGGCTAACTGCTCGGGTTGCCACCAGGTCACGGGCCAGGGGATCCCCGGGGTCTTCCCGCCCCTCGCAGGCCACATCCCCGAGATCCTGGCCAAGGACGGGGGAAGGGACTACCTCATCAAGATGATGCTCTACGGGGTCCAGGGCGCAATGAAGATCAAGGGCATGAACTACAACGGGGTGATGCCCGCCTTTGCCCAGCTCAAGGACGAAGAGATCGCCGCCGTCCTAAACCACATCTCCACCGCCTGGGGCAACAAGCCCCCTGCGGGCTTCAAGGAGTTCACCGCCGCTGAGGTCAAGGCTGCCCGGGCGAACAGGCTAACCCAACAGCAGGTCTACGACCTCCGCAAGAAGCTTGGCCTCTAAGGGCGCATAAGGCTACCCCCCCTGGCCTTTAGGCCAGGGGGGTTTTTGGTGGGCGCGGGAGGACTTGAACCTCCGACCCCTACCGTGTCAAGGTAGTGCTCTGGCCACCTGAGCTACGCGCCCATCCTTGGAGGCGCCGGCCGGATTCGAACCGGCGAATCGAGGTTTTGCAGACCTCTGCCTTACCACTTGGCTACGGCGCCAAGCACCACCAACTTTAGCACGGGAAGGCCTTCAGGTCAATGGTGGGGTCTGCAATAAGGGCAAGGGGCTTAGGGCCTCCGTCTGCGGTAGCGCTGGAAGAGGTAAAGGCCTAAAAGGAGCAAGGCCCCTAGGGTATCCGTAAGGAGGCCCGGGCGGATGAGGAGAAAAGAAGCGGCCAAGGCCACTAGGCGCTCCGGCCAGCTCAAGGGGGCGAGGAAATACCCCTGGGTTCCCACCACAAAGGCGAGCATGCCCAAAAGGGCGGGAAGGATTACGGCCAGGGCTTCCCCCAGGTGATCCACCCCGATGAGGAGGAGGGCAGGGTTGAAGACGAAGAAAAAGGGCAGGATGGCCGTGCGCATATCGTAGATGAAGCCCTGGATCCCGGTGCGGATGGGATCCGTGCGGGCGATGGCCGCGGCCGCATAGGCGGCTAGACCCACCGGGGGCGTATCGTCGGCCAAGATGCCGAAATAGAAGACGAAGAGGTGGATGGCCACCAGGGGGATCTCCAACCCCGCCTTCGCCGCTAGGTTGGCGATCACCGGGGCCACCAAGGCGGCCATCACGATGTAGTTGGCCGTGGTAGGGAGGCCCATCCCCAAGATCAAGGAGGCCAGGGCCGAAAGGATGAGGACGAGGGGGATATTCCCCCCGCTAAGGCCCTCGATGATCTGGGTGAGGCCATAGCCCAGGTTGGTCATGGTCACAATGCCCACCACGATCCCCGCAGCCGCGGTGGCCACCGCTATGGGGACCATGTTCCGGGCCCCCGCCTCGAGGCCTCGAGCGATCTCCACCCCCCCCTTGAGGAGGCCCCACCAGAAGCCCCTCCCCCCTCGCCAACCCCGCCAGGCCTCCTGGAGGAGGATAAGCCCCAGGAGGAGGAAGATGGCGTTAAGGGCACTCCGCTCAGGGGTCAGGCGGAGGAGGATCAGGGCGTAAAGCAGGTAGGCCACGGGGATCAGGTAATGGAGGCCGGAAAGGAAGGTAGGCCAAAAGGGAGGAAGCTCCTCCCGGGGCAGGCCCTTGAGGTTGAGCTTTAGGGCCTCGAGGTGGACCACGTAGAAAAGGCCGATGTAGGCGAGGAGGGCCGGGACCAAGGCGTAGACGATGAGCTGGGCATAGGGGATGTTGAGGAAATCCGCCATGATGAAGGCCGCAGCCCCCATCACGGGGGGCATGAGCTGGCCGTTGACGCTCGCGGCCACCTCCGTGGCCCCGGCCTTCTCCGGGGGGTAGCCCACCCGCTTCATCAGGGGAATGGTAAAGGTCCCGGTGGTGACCACGTTGGCGATGGAGGAACCCGAGATCACCCCGGTGAGGAGGCTCCCCACCACCGCGGCCTTAGCCGGTCCCCCACGGAAGGAACCCAGGGCGCTATAGGCCAGGTTGACGAAGTATTGCCCGGCCCCCGCACGGTCCAAAAGGGCCCCGAAGAGCACAAAAAGGAAGATGAAGGTTGCGGAAACCCGGATGGGCGTGCCCCAAATGCCCTCCGCGGTAAGGTAAAGCTGCTGGATGATCTGGCTCCAGCTGTAGCCGTTATGGAGGTAGAGCACCTCCGGGGGCTCCCACTTGAGAAGCCCTGCAGGACCGGTGGCCGCATAGAGGATAAGGGCAAGGCCAATCAGGGGTAGGGCAGGGCCCACCGTACGGGTCGCGGCCAGAAGGAGGGCGAGGAGTAGAAGGCTTCCTACCCAAACGTCGCGGGGGACAGGCACCCCCCCTTGGACCTCCACGATCGGGATCAGGTTCCAGGCCACGTAAAGGGCCCCCAAAGCCCCCCCTAAGGCCAAGACCCCATCGGTCCAAGGAATCCGGTCCCTTGGGGCCCTTGGGGGGAAAAACCGAAAACCCCAGGCCAGGGCCACCAGGCCCACCAAAACCCAGAGGAGACGGTAACCCCCCCCGGTGGCCAAGTCCGCCACCCCGAGCCCCCCAAGAAGGGCCAGCAAGCCCTCCAGGCGGGGGCGCTTAGAGGGGTAAAGGAGGAAGGCCAAAAGGAGGCCAAAGGCCAGGTGTAAGGGACCTAGGCGCAGCTCCTCCAAGGTCCCCGCCCAGGTGGCCCAGATCTGGAAAAGGCTCCAGGCCACCGCCAAGGCGAACACCCCCCAACGCACCCCAAGGGCCTTGGGTTCCCTGGCCCCGTACTCCACTTCCCGTAGCAGCGCTTGCGCGCGCGGCTCCTCCATCCTACCCTCCAAAAAGATCCGGCCCCTAAGGGCCGGATCCCCATCCCACCTAGTCCCCCTTATACCCTTTACTTTTGGTTCCTGCGCTTCCAGGTTCCAAAAAAACTCCACGGGGACTTTCTACCGGGGCCCCCATGCGGGCTTGGGGCCCGCATGGGGTGGTATTACTTAGGCGGCATGAGGCGGGCCGGGACGGAAAGCCCCTTCTCCCGATAGAAGCGGTAAGCCCCGGGGTGCAAGGGGATGGGCATTCCGTCCAGGGCCTTTTCCAGGCGGAAATGGTTCTTAAGGTTGGCGTGGATAGCCTGGAATTCAGCCAGCTTCTCCTCGAAGAGGAGCTTAACTACCCTGTACACCGCCTCCTCAGGGAGGTCAGAAGAGGCCACCAGCATGGCCTTCACCGTCACGGTAGGAACCGCCACATCCACCCCGCGGTAGACCCCTGAGGGGATCACGGCCTGGGCGTAGAAGGGATACTTCTGCCTAAGGGACGCGATCTTGTCCAGCTCAATGGGCACCACCACGATCTCCGTGGTGAGGGCGGCCTGCTGAATAGCCGCTGCGCCAATCCCCACGGTGTAGAACATGGCGTCGATCCGCCCATCCTGGAGGAGTTGGGCCGCCTGGCCCGCCTGGCCCCGCACCACTTGGCCCAGGTCCTCAAAGGAAAGGCCATAGGCCTCGAGGACCTGCTTGGCGTTTTGCTCCACCCCCGAACCCACGTCCCCTACGTAGACCCGCTTGCCCTTAAGATCCGGAACCCTGCGAATACCCGAAGCCTTGCGGGCCAGGAGGTGAACGGGTTCGGGGTAGAGGGTGGCTAGGCCCCGGAGCTTCCTAGCCGGCTTGTCCTTGAAGGCCTCCACCACGATGCCGTTATAGGCGTAGTAAGCGATGTCGTTTTGGGCAAGGGCCATCTGGAGCTCGCCCTGCTCCAAAGCCCCCACGTTGTACACGGAACCCCCGGTGGAACGGGCATTAGCCCGGACCTCGAGCCCTGCGTCGTTGATGATCTTAGCCATCCCAACGGCCACCGGGTAGTACACCCCCGTGGTGGAGCCTGAACCGATGGTAATAAAGACCCGTTGGGCTAGCGCCCCAGCCAAAAGTCCAAGACCCAGAAGGATGAGGATAGCCTTTGCGCGCCGCATGGACACCTCCTTCGGTTAGCCGCATCCAATCCTACCCCTATCCCCCAAAACCGTCAACCCAGGAAACCCCCCGGCCTTCCACCCGGCTTCCGCACAAGCGGTTTAAGCTTTGGGAATGGGACCCCTCGAGGGCGTGCGCGTCCTGGATCTATCCCGCATCCTGGCTGGCCCCTTTTGCACCCAGCTCCTTGCGGACCTCGGGGCCGAGGTATGGAAGGTGGAGCCCCCTTGGGGAGATGACACCCGGGGCTGGGGTCCGCCCTTCCTCGAGGGGGAAAGCGCCTACTACCTTTCGGTCAACCGGGGGAAAAAGGGCCTGGCGATCAACCTCAAGACCCCGGAGGGCGCTGAGCTTGTCCGCCGCCTAAGCCGCCACGCGGACGTGTTCGTGGAGAACTACAAGACCGGGGGCCTTAAACCCTACGGGCTCGACTACCCCAGCCTGGAGAGGGAAAACCCCCGCCTTATCTACGTCTCCATCACGGGCTTCGGCCAAACTGGCCCCCGGGCTCGCGAGCTCGGCTACGACGTGGCCCTCCAGGGGATGACGGGCATCATGAGCGTCACCGGGGAAGCTGAAGGCCCCCCCATGAAGGTCGGGGTGGCCTGGATCGACGTCCTTACGGGCCTAGTGGCCGCGGTGGGCATTTTGGCGGCCCTATGGGAGCGGGAAAGGAGCGGCAAAGGCCAGCACCTAGACCTCTCCCTCTTCGACGTGGGCCTTATGGCCATGGTTAACCTAGCCCAAAGCTACCTCCTCACCGGGCTTCCCCCAGGCCGCCTGGGCAACGCCCACCCCCAGATCGTCCCCTACCAGGCTTTCCAGGCCCAAGACGGGTGGTTCATCCTGGCCGTGGGAAACGACGAGCAGTACCGCCGCCTCACGGAGGCGCTGGGGCGGCCCGACCTTTGGGAGGACGAACGCTACCGGACAAACGCCGGCCGGGTCACCCACCGGGAGGAGCTGGTGAGGACCCTAGCCGGGATCTTCCGAAAGGCCCCCCGGGCCTTTTGGCTGGAACGCCTCAAGGAGGCGGGCATCCCGGCCACCCCGGTCTACAACTTGGCGGAAGCCTTCCAGGATCCCCAAGCCCAAGCCCGAGGGGCCATCTGGGAGGTCCTTCACCCCAAGCTTGGCCGACTGCCCTTGGTGGCTAGTGCCCTCAAGCACATGAGCCGCACCCCAGCCCGCCCCAGGGGCCACCCTCCCCTCCTAGGGGAACATACGGAGGAGGTGCTCTCCGAGGTCCTGGGCCTTACCCCTTCGGAGATCCAGGCCCTGGCCGCCAAGGGGGTAATCCGGCTTCCCAACCCCTGATACCACCCCATGCGGGCTTGCGCCCGCATGGGGTGGTATGAGGCCCTCCGAAGCCCATGCCCTTGACCCTAGGGGAAGCGGGCCCTAAACTGGCAGCCGGGATGGCCCTGGGGAGGAACCGTTAACCCAGGGGGCGGCCTAGGCCCCTCCGGCTTCCATCTGCCGGGGGGGGTCCGCTTTAGGGGGAGTCCAGATGCGAGTCTTGGTCCGGGATCTCGGCAAACACCTAGGGGAAAGGGTAGAGGTCTTAGGGTTTCTCCACTGGCGGCGCGACCTTGGGAGGGTCCAGTTCCTCCTCCTAAGGGACCGCACAGGGGTAGTCCAGGTGGTGACGGGAGGAGGGAAGCTCCCCTTGCCCGAGTCCAGCCTAAGGGTGGTGGGACGGGTGGTGGAAAGCCCCAAGGCCCCAGGAGGCCTCGAGGTCCACGCCGAAACCCTCGAGGTCCTCTCCCCGGCCCTCGCCCCCACCCCAGTGGAGATCCCCAAAGAGACGTGGCGGGCCCACCCCGAGACCCTCCTCAACTACCGCTACGTCACCCTAAGGGGGGAAAAGGCCCGGGCGCCCCTCAAGGTGAAGGCGGCCCTGGTCCGGGGTTTTCGCCGCTACCTGGACCGGGAGGGTTTTACGGAGATCTTCACCCCCAAGGTGGTCCGGGCGGGGGCGGAAGGGGGCACGGGGCTTTTCGGGGTGGACTACTTTGAAAAGCGGGCCTACTTGGCCCAGTCCCCCCAGCTTTACAAGCAGATCATGGTGGGGGTTTTCGAACGGGTGTACGAGGTGGGCCCGGTTTGGCGGATGGAGGAGCACCATACGAGCCGCCACCTCAACGAGTACCTTTCCCTGGACCTGGAGATGGGCTTTATTGGGAGCGAGGAAGAGCTTATGGACCTCGAGGAGGCCCTTCTTCAGGAGATGCTGGAGGAGGTCAGGATGAGCGCAGAAGGGGAGCTTAGGCTCCTCGATGCCCCCCTTCCCTCACCCCCCAAGGCAATCCCCCGTCTCACCCACAAGGAGGCTCGGCGGATCCTCAAGGAGGAAATGGGGTACCCTGTGGGACAAGACCTCTCGGAGGAGGCGGAAAGGCTCCTTGGGGAGTATGCCCAAAGGCGCTGGGGCACGGATTGGCTTTTCGTCACCAAGTACCCCATGGCCCTACGCCCCTTCTACACCTACCCCGAGCCCGACGGCACCAGCCGGGGTTTCGACCTCCTCTTCCGGGGCCTGGAGATCACCTCCGGGGGGCAAAGGATCCACCGCTATGCCGACCTCCTGGAAAGCCTAAAGGCCAAAGGGCTAGACCCCGAGGCCTTTAAGGACTACCTCGAGGCCTTCAAGTACGGGATGCCTCCCCACGGGGGGCTGGCCATCGGGGCCGAACGGCTCACCCAAAAGCTCTTAGGCCTCCCTAACGTGCGCTATGCCCGGGCCTTCCCCAGGGACCGCCACCGGCTTACCCCCTAGAAGCGGCTATAGAGGATCTCCCGTTTGACCTCCTCGATCAGCTCGGTGACGGGGATACCCCGGGGACAGGCCTCCGTGCAGTTATAGGCGGTGCGGCAACGCCAAACCCCACCCCTGGAGTTCAGCACCCTAAGCCGCTCCTCCTTGCCCCGGTCCCGGGAGTCGAAGATGAACCGGTGGGCCTGGACGATGGCCGCGGGGCCGATGTACTGCCCGTTCACCCAGAAGATGGGGCAGCTCGTGGTGCAGGCCCCGCAGAGGATGCACTTGGTCCCCGGATCAAAGCGCTCCCGCTCCTCGGGAGACTGGAGCCTTTCCCTTTCCGGAGGGGGCTCGTCGTTGATGAGGTAGGGCTTAATCGCCCGATAGGCGGCGAAGAAGGGCTCCATGTCCACGATGAGGTCCTTCTCCACGGGAAGCCCCCTAAGGGGGGCCACGGTGATCTCCCGGCCCAGGTCCTTGACCAGGGTCTTGCAGGCTAGGCGGTTTCGGCCATTGATGAGCATCGCGTCGGAGCCGCATATCCCGTGGCCACAGCTTCTCCGGAAGGCCAAGGTCCCGTCCTGCTCCCCCTTCACCTTGTGCAGGAGGTCCAAAACCCGGTCCCAAGGTTCAGCCTCCACCTGGTAGGTCCGCCACTCGGGCTTCCCGCCTTGGGCCGAATCGTAACGGAGCACCCTGAGGGTTACCTGCATGCCGCCTCCTCAGTAGGTGCGGGCCTTGGGCTCAAAACGGCCCAGGACCACGGGCTTGTAACGGAACTCCACCTTCCCATCGCCCCTCTTGTAGGCCAGGGTGTGCTTGAGCCAGTTTTGGTCGTCCCGCTCAGGGTAGTCCTCCCGGGCGTGGGCCCCCCGGGACTCCGTGCGGTTCAGGGCCGAGTGGACCAGGGCCTCGGAAACCTCGAGGAGGTACCCAAGCTCCAGGGCCTCGATGAGCTCGGTGTTGTAGTGGTCCCCCTTGTCGTCGATGGAGATGTTCCGGTAGCGGTCCATGAGCTCCTTGAGGATCTCCACCTGCTTCCTAAGGAGCTCCCCCGTGCGGAAGACAGAGGCGTGGTCCATCATGGACTGCTGGAGCTCGGCCCGGATGGCGGCTACCCTTTCCTTCCCGCGGGAAGCCTTGATCCTCTCGATGGTCTCCCGGCTTGGGCCCAGGTGGTCTTCCTTAAGCTCGTAGTAATCCTGGTCCTTGGCGAAGCGGGCTGCGTGGATCCCCGCCCGCCTCCCAAAGACCACGAGATCCCCCAAGGAGTTGGTCCCCAGGCGGTTTGCCCCGTGGAGGCTTACGCAGGCGGCCTCCCCTGCGGCGTAAAGGCCCGGGACCACAGTGTTCTTTTCGTCCCGGATCACCTCTCCCCATAAGGTGGTGGGGATCCCCCCCATGGCGTAGTGGGCGGTGGGCATGACGGGCACGGGCTCCTTCCTGGGGTCCACCCCCAGGTAGATCCGGCTGAACTCGCTGATATCGGGAAGCTTCTTCTCGATGACCTCAGGGGGGAGATGGGTGAGGTCCAAGAGGACATGGTCCTTCTTGGGGCCTGCCCCCCGGCCCTCCCGCACCTCGAGGTACATGGCCCGGGAGACGAGGTCCCTTGGGGCCAGGTCCTTGATGGTGGGGGCGTAGCGCTCCATGAAGCGCTCCCCTAGGCCGTTCCGGAGGATACCCCCCTCGCCCCGGGCCCCCTCGGTGAGGAGGATCCCCAAGGGGAAAAGGCCCGTGGGGTGGAACTGGTAGAACTCCATGTCCTCGAGGGGGAGGCCCTTGCGGTAGAGGATGGCCTGGAGGTCCCCCGTGAGGGTGTAGGCATTGGAGGTCACCTTGTAGATGCGGCCAAAGCCCCCTGAGGCGATGATGATGGCCTTAGCCTCAAAGAGGTGGAGCTCGCCGGTGGCCAGCTCATACGCCACCAGGCCTCGGGCCACGCCGTCCACCAGGATCACATCGGTCACGTGGAACTCGTTGTAGAAGGTGATGTTGTGCTTGACGCACTGTTGGTAGAGGGTCTGAAGGATCATGTGCCCGGTGCGGTCCGCGGCGTGGGCCGCCCGGTGGACGGGGGCCTTGCCCCAGTCCTTGGTATGGCCCCCGAAGCGGCGCTGGGCGATCTTGCCGTTTGGGAGGCGGTCAAAGGGGAGGCCCATGCGCTCAAGCTCCAAGACGGCCTCGATCACCTCCTTGGCGAAAACCTCGGCCGCGTCCTGGTCCGCAAGGTAGTCCCCCCCCTTGACCGTGTCGAACATGTGCCATTCCCAGTGGTCTTCCTCCACGTTGCCTAAGGCCGCGCCTATGCCGCCTTGGGCCGCTCCGGTATGGCTACGGGTGGGGTAGAGCTTGGAGACCACGGCCACATCCGCCCCCTCCCGGGCCGCGTAAAGGGCTGCGGCCAGGCCTGCCCCACCCCCACCCACCACGATGACCTCGTGCCTGTACGCCATATCACTTCACCCCGAAATCATGGTTAAAGAGGGAGAGGCTCCCTAGGAAAAAGAGAAAGCCGAGAAGGCCATAGGCCACCACCTTGGTCCAGAAACGCTTGGCCGGATGGCGGATCCAATCGTCCAGGACGTAGCGAAGGCCGTTGCCCCCATGAAGAAGGGCTAAAGCTAGGATGAGCCAATCGTAGACCTTCCAGGTGGTCTGGGAAAGCCTCTTGGCCACGTAGTCGTAGTCGATGCTATTGATGTCCACCATAACCGCGTTCATCCACATGTGGCCAATAAGCAGGAAAACCAGCACCACCCCGGAGATCCGCATGAAAACCCACCAATAGAGTTCCAGGTTGGTGCTGGCCTCGAGCCTAGCTTCCTGGTACCTGCGGGACCTAATGGCCATGGCCACCTCCTAGGATCCCGCCCCCGATCTTGATGAGGAAGGGCAAATAGGAGAGGACGGAAAGAACCAAAACCCCGTACCACAGGGCCCTCTGGTAGCGAACCCCGAAGGCCGTGAAATCCATGAGGATGATCCGAAGCCCATTAAACCCGTGGTACAAAACCCCTGCGATGAGCACGAGAAGGCCTATCTGGAAAACGGGCCGGTGGTAAAACGCAAGAAGGGCGTTGGAAACCTCAGGCCCCCACATGGCGCTGGCGATGTTGAGGATGTGAAGGACGAGGAACACCAAGATCCCTAGCCCCGAGATCCGGTGAAGGTAAAACGCCCACTGACCTTCTCTTCCCCGGTACATGGCACCTCCTTAATCAAGGTACATACTACCTCCTCGGCAAACGTGGCATGGCTCCCTCACCCTTGGCCATAGGCCCCGGCCCCCCAAAAAAGGGCCACCCTTGACAAAGGCCGAGGAAGCGGGTAGCATAACTGATGCTGCGTGGGCGTTAAGCCCCCGCAGGGGGATCTTGAAAGGGGAAGAGGCAGGCCAACCAGGCCTAGCAATCACCATTTTCCGGAGAGTTTGATCCTGGCTCAGGGTGAACGCTGGCGGCGTGCCTAAGACATGCAAGTCGGGCGGGCTGTGGGGTTTCTCACGGCCAGCGGCGGACGGGTGAGTAACGCGTGGGTGACCTACCCGGA
>JBEPYU010000006.1:0-48566 GCA_041641215.1 Thermaceae bacterium | reverse complement strand
ACCCTGGGCCCTGGGGAGACGATCCAGCACTTCTCGGCCGTCGACCTCTTCACCCGTTTCTCCCTTGCGGAAGTCCACACCCGAGCCACGGCCAACCTGGCGGCCAGCTTTCTTGCCCGCCTGATGGGGCGAGCGCCTTTTCCTATCCGTGCGGTGCAGGTGGATGGGGGCAGCGAGTTTTGAGGAGGTCTGTGAACGTTTGGGCGTTAAGCTCTTCGTTCTCCCTCCGAGGAGCCCCAAGCTCAATGGTCACGTGGAGCGGATGCAGCGGACCTTTAGGGATGAGTTCTACACACGACCGTTGCCTTCACCGATCCCCGAGCTCCAAAGGGAGCTTGACGCCTACCTGGACCACTACAACCGCCGGCGACCCCACCGGGCCTTGGGGGGCCTGGCCCCTTTAGAGTACCTGGCTAGAATACAGGGGGAGGCGGTCCCCACAGAGTCTCAAATGTGTTGACCGACTACATCTACTTGACGAATAGCCCGAACCTCTTTAAGCTGGACTTTGCGCGCCGGGGAGTAGCGCAGCCTGGTAGCGCACACGCTTGGGGTGCGTGTGGTCGTCGGTTCAAATCCGGCCTCCCCGACCAAAGGGGCCCCGCCAAGGGCGGGGCCCTCCCTATCTAGACAGGGGGCTTGCCTTGGCAGGGGAAGGGTGCTAAAATCCGCAAAGATTGGGCGCCCGTAGCTCAGCAGGATAGAGCGGGGGCTTCCTAAGCCCTAGGTCGGGGGTTCGAATCCCTCCGGGCGCACCATAAGCCCCCTGGGTTTCCCCAGGGGGCTTATGCCTTCGGGGGGGCTACGACCGGGCCCCCTCGAGGCCCGAGGCAGAGCCTAGGGAAACCCCAGCCACCTTAGCCTTCCCCGCCTCCTGCGGCCTCAGGTCCACCTAAAACCCGCAAGGGGTAGCCTTGGTCTGGGGTTTCAGGGGAAAATCGCTGAACTTCACCCTTTCCTTCCCAGGCCCAAGGGCCCGCAAAACCCCCCTAGCCTACTAGGGCACAAAAGTCAAGGGGATGACCTCGGCCCAGGCCCCCTCCTCCACCTGGCCCCCGGGAGGGACCACCACCAGGGCATTCCCCAAGGCCATGGAGAGGAGAACGCCTGAAGACTGGTTGCCGGTGGTGCGCACCACGGGCTCCCCTTCGAAGCGAAGGACCCCCCGCCGGAAGGCCTTCCGGCCCGAGGCCCCGGCGAAGGGGGTGAGGGCCCGGGCCCTGAGGGCCCGGTAAGGGGGGTCCGTCCGCCCCTGGAGCCGGAAAAGGAGGGGCCGGCCGTAAAGGAAGAAGCTTACCAGGCTGGAGACGGGGTTTCCGGGAAGGCCTAAGACCAAAACCTCCCCCAGGCGGGCAAAGAGGAGGGGCTTGCCCGGCTGTTGCTTGACCCGCCAGAAGACCACCTCCCCCCGCTCCTCGAGGACCTTGCGCACCAGGTCGTAGGCCCCCACGGAGACCCCTCCGGAGGTGAGGAGGAGGTCCAGGGGCCTCGCGGCCTCCAGGGCCTCGAGGAGGGCCTCAGGCCGGTCCTGGGCCCGGGGGAGGAGGACGGGCTCCCCCCCGGCCTCCACCACCATGCCCAGGAGGCCGTAGGCGTTGGCGTTGTACACCCCCCCAGGGGGCAGGGGTTCCCCCGGCTCCACCACCTCATCCCCCGTGGCCAGGATCCCCACCCGGGGGCGGCGGTAAACCCTAAGGCGGGGGTAGCCCAGGCCCGCGGCCAGGGCCAGGCGCCCCGGGGTGAGGAGGTCCCCAGGACGGAGGTAAACCTCCCCCTTTCGGAAGTCCTGCCCCTTGGGGCGGATCTCCTCCCGGCTGGCGGGACGGAAAAGGAGGACGTAGGGCCCTTCCCTCCGGGTATCCTCCACCCGCACCACCGCGTCGGCCCCTGGAGGAATGGGGGCCCCAGTGTAGAGGGCCACGGCCTCCCCCGGGCCCACCGGGCCCAGGAAGGGGCGGCCCGCGGGGGACTCCCCGAGGACCCTTAGGCGCACAGGGCTTTCCGGACCCGCCCCCAAGGTGTCCTCGAGGCGGCAGGCGTACCCATCCACCGCGGAATCGTCCCGCTCGGGGTGGTCCACCAGGGCCCGCACCTCCTCGGCCACCACCCGGCCCAGGGCCTCCCGCAGGGGAACCTCCTCTTGCCCTAGGGGCCTTGCGGCCTCCTGGATCAGGTCCAAGGCCTCCTCCACGCTCACGTCCAAGCGCATACCCCTAGTTTAGGCCTTTTCCCGGAAGGCCCAAGGCCAAAGGGCAATCCCCAGGGCGTAAAGGAGGAGGGTGGTGGCGAAGAGGAAGTGGAAGGCGGCCAAACCCCAGGCCTCCTGGAGGCTTCCGGAAAGGAGGCTGGCCAGGGCCCAAAGGAGGCTCCAAAGGGCCCCCTCCAGGATGAGAAAGCCGCTCCACTCCCCTTCGGGAAGCCTCTCCGTGATGAGGGCGGTGTAAACGGGGGTAGCCGCGTTCATGAGGGCTCCCCGGACGAGGAGGGCTATGGCCACCAGGGGCAGCCAATGGGCCCAAGCCAAGGCCGCAAGGAAAGGGAGGGAAAGGGCCTGGACGAGGACGATGGCCCGGACCTTCCCCAGGCGGGCCACCAGCCAGGGTTGGAGGAGCATGGCCAAGGCGGTGGCCAAGGAGGAAAGGGCGAAGAGAAGGCCCACCGCGCCATAGGAAAGGCCGAACTTGGCCCTCAGGTAGAGGTTGAGAAAGGGGATGACCAGCCCCGCCCCAAAGGCCACGAGGAGCTGGGGAAGGAGGTAGCGGAGCCAAAGCCCAAAGCGGATGGGCCCAAGCGGCCTAGCCCGGCCCCTAGCCTCGGGAAGGCCCCGGACCAAGGGCCAGGAAAGGAGGAAAAAGGGCCAGGCCCAAAGGAGGACGAACCGGGGCCCCATCCAGTCGGAAAGAAGCCCCGCAAGGAGGGAGGCCATAAACCCCGTGGCCGTGGACAAGGCGGCCTGGAGGCTGTAAAATCCCACCCTCTGCCCCTCGGGGAGGAGGCTTGCGGCCAAAGCGGGGGCTACCCCCTGGACGAGGAGACCCGCGGCCCCCATGAAAAGAAGCCCCGGGTAGACCCCCACCCCCAGGCCCACGGCCAAAAGCCCCAAGAGGTAAAAGCCCAACCCCAGGTAGAGGCTATGGAGGTAGCCAAGCTGGGGGACGAGGTGGGCCAGGGGGAAGGCCAGGACCACCCCTATCCCCGTAAGCAGGGCCTGGGCCAGGCCGATCCCCCACCGGGAAAAGCCCAGGGCCTCGAGGTGAAAGTTGAGGAAGAAAAAGACCAGGTTTGCGCCGAAAGACCAAACCGCCGTGATCCAAAGGAGCCTGCCGTAGACGGACACCTGCCCTCCCTAGGCCCTAAGGCCCCGGGATAGAATAACCCCCATGGAGCTCACGCCCGAGCTTCTCCGGAAGCTAGAAGGCTTGGCCCGGCTACGCCTCACCCCGGAGGAGGAGGCCCTCCTCCTCGAGGACCTAAGGCGCATCCTGGCCTTTGTGGGGGACCTGCCCGAGGGAGAAGAGGGAGAAGAGGAACCCCTAGGGGGCTTCCTTCGGGAGGACGAACCCCGGCCGGGCCTATCCCCTGAGGAGGCCTTGGCCCTGGCCCCGGAGGCCGAGGAAGGGTTTTTCCGGGTACCCCGGGTCCTGGAGGGCTAGGATGGTAGACCTCAAGGCCCTCCGCCGGGACCCCGAGCCCTTCCGAAGGGCCCTGGTCCTTAAGGGGGTGGACCTGGACCTGGAGGCCCTTTTGGCCTTGGATGGGGAGGTCTTGGACCTCAAAAGGCGCCTCCAGGAGGTGCAGACCGAGCGGAGGCAAGTGGCCAAGGAGGTGCCCAAGGCCCCCCCGGAAAGGCGGGAAGCCCTCGTGGCCCGGGGCAAGGCCCTGGCCGAGGAGGCGAGGGCCTTGGAGGAAAGCCTGAAGGCCAAGGAGGCGGCCCTCATGGAACTCCTCCTCCAGGTTCCCCTTCCCCCTTGGCCCGGGGCCCCCGTGGGCCCAGACGACTCGGCCAACCTCGAGGTGCGGCGGGTAGGGGAACCCCAGCCCTTCCCCTTCCCTCCTCTAGACCACGTGGCCCTCATGGAGAAAAACGGCTGGTGGGAGCCGAGGATCGCCCGGGTCTCGGGAAGCCGCACCTACGCCCTGAAGGGGGATCTTGCCCTATACGAACTCGCCCTTCTCCGGTTCGCCATGGACTTCATGCGGGCCAAGGGCTTCACCCCCCTCACCCTGCCCTCCTACGCCCGGGAAGAGGCCTTCCTCGGCACCGGCCACTTCCCCGCCTACCGGGATCAGGTCTGGCCCATCGGGGGTACGGACCTCTACCTCACGGGCACTGCGGAGGTGGTCCTCAACGCCCTCCACTCCGGGGAGATCCTGGACTACCGGGATCTTCCCAAGCGCTACGCAGGCTATGCCCCTGCCTTCCGGAGCGAGGCGGGAAGCTTTGGCAAGGACGTGCGGGGCCTCCTTCGGGTCCACCAGTTCCACAAGGTGGAGCAGTACGTCCTCACCGAGGCTAGCCTAGAAAGCTCGGACCACTGGTTCGAAAGGATCCTGGAAAACGCAGAGGAGATCCTCAGGCTTCTAGAGCTCCCCTACCGGGTGGTGGAGGTCTCCACAGGGGACATGGGTCCGGGGAAATGGCGGCAGGTGGACCTCGAGGTCTACCTCCCCTCGGAGGGGCGCTACCGGGAGACCCACTCTTGCTCTGCCCTTCTGGACTGGCAGGCCCGCCGGGCAGGCCTACGCTACCGGGACCCCGAGGGGGAGGTGCGGTACGCCTATACCCTGAACAACACCGCCCTGGCCACCCCGAGGATCCTGGCCATGCTCCTGGAAAACCACCAGCTTCCTGACGGCCGGGTGCGGGTGCCCGAGGCCTTGGTGCCCTACGTGGGCAAGGAGGTCCTGGGGCCGGGCTAGGCGTAATACCACCCCATGCGGGCTTGCGCCCGCATGGGGACCCCGGTAGAAAGTCCCCGTGGAGTTTTTTTGGAACCTGGAAGCGCAGGAACCAAAAGTAAAGGGTATAACTTTCGCCCCGTACCACCCAAACGTCCTCCACGTAGGCCACCAGGGCATAGTGGGGGAAGTAGGCCTCCTTTAGGCGGGCCAGGATCCGCAAGGCCACCTCCTCAGGGACCAGGGTCTCGAGGCGGATGTTCTGGCCCTCCCAGTCCACGCTGCGCAGGCCCCTAGAACCCTCCCCCTGGGCGGGGGTGATGGTGTACCCCTTGGCCCCAAGGCCCTTGATCTCCTCCACAAGCCGCTTCTCCAGGAGGCTTTCCGCCACGATGGTCATGAGCTTAAGGGGCACAAGCTCCATGCCCTACCCTCCCATGGCCTGGGCTAGGGCGTGGTAAAGGGGAATGCCCACCACCAGGTTAAAGGGAAAGGTGATGGCTAGGCTAGCCGTGAGGTAAAGGCTAGGGTTGGCCTCCGGCAGGGCCAGGCGCACGGCCGCGGGGGCTGCGATGTAGGAGGCGCTTGCAGCCATGGCCCCGAGGGCGGTAGCCCCCCTACGGAAAGCTCCGCGAGGTGGCCCAGGTACACCCCCAAGGCCCCGTGGGCCAAGGGGAGGAACACCCCATAGAGGACCAGGCGCAGGCCGAACCTCCGCAAAACCCCTAGGCGGGAGGCGGCCACCATCCCCAGGTCCAGGAGAAAAAGGGTCAGCACCCCATAGAAGGGGTCCACGAAAAAGGCCCCGACCCGCTCCATCCCCCTTTCCCCCGAAAGGGCCCCGATGCAAAGCCCCCCGAGGAGGAGGACCACGCTCTTGCCCGTGAAGACCTCCCCTAGGGCCTTCCCTACCCTTCCTCCCCGCCCCTTGGCCAAAAGGAGGGCCACGGCGATCCCCGGCACCTCCAAGAGGGCCACCAGGGCGGGCATAAAGCCCTCGGGCCGATGCCCCACCCCTTGGGCAAAGGTAAGGGCGGCGAGGAAGGTCACCGCGGAGACCGAGCCGTAATGGGCGGCCAGGGCCCCCGCGTCCGCCCGGCCCACCTCGAGGAAGCGCCGGGCCAGGAGGTACCCCGAAAGGGGACGGATCAGGCCCAAGGCCAGGGTGGCCAAGGCGGGCCCCAGGAGGAGGGTCCAGGGGGTTTTGGAAAGCTCCACCCCGCCCTTCAGGCCGATGGCCAGGAGGAGGTAGAGGGAAAGGGCGGTGTAGAGGGCCTCGGGGAAGGCCAGGTCGCTCCTCAACCCCCGGGCCAAGGCCCCAAGGAAAAAGGCCAGGACCATGGGGGAAAGGAGGTTGAGCCCAAGGAGCCCCCAGGTCTCCATGCTCCTAGGTCTTTGCCAGGAGGGGGTGGCCTAAAAAGGGGCCACCTCCACCCCAGCCCTCTCCAAGGCCTCCCGCACCGCCCGCACCACCTCCGGGGCCCGGGGGTTATCCCCGTGGATGCAGAGGGTCTCGGCCCGGACCTCCACCTCTCCCCCGTCCAAGGCCTCCACCCGCCCCTTAAGGACCATCCTCAAGGCCCGCCGGGCGGCCTCTTGGGGGTCGGTGATCCAGCTTCCGGGAAGGCTTCTAGGGGCCAGCTGGCCGCTCCGGAGATAGGCCCGCTCGGGAAAAGCCTCCAGGACCACCCTAAGCCCCGCCTCCCGGGCCTTTTCCTCGTACACCGTGCCCGGGAGGACCAAAAGGGGGAGGCCCGGGTCGAAGTCCCGGACCGCCCGGGCGATGGCCTCCGCGGTCTCGGGATCCCGGGAGGCCTTGAGGTAGAGGGCCCCGTGGGGCTTCACGTGGTGGAGGGTAAGCCCCTCCGCCTGGGCCAGGGCCCTTAGGGCCCCAAGCTGGTAGAGGAGGTCCGCATAGACCTCCTCGGGGCTTAGGGCCATCTCCCGCCGCCCAAAGCCCACGAGGTCGGGGAAGCCCGGATGGGCCCCCACCCGCACCCCGTGGGCCTTGGCCAGGCGCAAGGCCTCGAGGATCCGCAAGGGGCTTCCCCCGTGGAAGCCACAGGCCAGGTTGGCGGAGGTGATGTAGGGGAAGATGGCCGCGTCGTGCCCGTAGGTGAAGGCCCCGTAAGACTCCCCCGCGTCCGCGTTGAGATCGATCCTCATCATCCTCCCACCATGGTCCTCGGCAACCAGGTGGCCAAGCCCGGGAAGGCCACTAGGAGCGCCACGGCGAGGAGCAGAGCCCCCATGAAGGGGAGGGCGTAACGGGCCACCGTGAGGAGATCCTCCCCGCTTAGGGACTGGATCACGAAGAGGTTGAAGCCCACAGGCGGGGTGATCTGGGCGAGCTCCACCATGAGGACCAGGTACACCCCAAACCAAAGGGGATCGATCCCCACCGCCTTCACCACGGGAAGGATCACCCCGATGGTGAGGACCACCATGGAGATCCCGTCCAAGAACCAGCCCATGGGGATGTAGATGAGGGTGAGAAAGAGGAGGAGGGCCAAGGGGGTGACCCCGGCCTCCACCGCCCACTGGGCCAAGGCCCGGGGAAGGCCCGTAAACCCCATGGCCAGGGTCAAAACCCCAGCCCCCGCCAGGATGAGGCCGATCATGCTCGTGGTCCGCACCGCGCTGAGGAGGCTTTCCCAAAAGAGGGACCAGGAGGCCTCCCGGCGGAGGAGGGTAAGGAGCAGGGCCCCCACCACCCCCAAGGCCGCGGCCTCCGTGGGGGTGGCCACCCCGAGGTAGATGGAGCCCAGGACCATGGCGATGAGGAGGAAGACCGGGCCCACGCCGAGGAAGGCCTTAAGGGCCTCCCCCAGGGGCGGGCGCGCTTCCTTGGGCATGTCCTTCCGTCCCCAAGACAAAAGCACCAGGAGGAGCATGAAAAGGAGGGTCAAGACCAGGCCCGGGACCACCCCGGCCATGAACAGCCGGGCCACGGAGACCTCGGCCATCACCCCGTAGACGATCATGATGATGCTTGGGGGGATCAAAAAGCCCAAGGTGCCCGCCCCGGCCAAGGACCCGAGGGCCAGGGCCTTGGGGTAACCCCGCTCCAGGAGGGCGGGCAGGGTGAAGCGGCCCACGGTGGCGGTGGTGGCCGCGGAGGACCCGATCACCGCGGCAAAGAGGGCGCTTGCCACCACGTTCACATGGAGAAGCCCCCCAGGCAGCCGGCCGAGCAGGGGGCTAAGCCCCTTGAGGAGCTCCTGGCCAAGGCGGGAGCGGTAGAGGATCTCCCCCATCCAGACGAAAAGGGGCAAGGCGGCCAGGCTCCAGCCCGAGGTGGAGGCCCAAAGGGCGGTGGCCAGGTTGGGCCCCGGGGGCGCGGAGGTGAAAAGGGCCAGGCCCGCTAGGCCCACCAGGAGGAGGGCGAGCCCCACGTACACCCCAAGGCCCAGGAGGAGGAGAAGGAGGAGGGCCAGGAAAAGGCCCATCGCCCAAAGGGAAACCTCAGCCATCCCCCACCCTCCTAAGGACTCCCAAGAGGGCCTCCAAAAGGGCCAGGGCGAAGAAGGAAAGGCCTAGGCCCAAGAGGCTTTGGGGGAGCCAAAGGGGCAAGGGCAAAAGGCCTGGGGCCAGGTCCCCATAGCGGTAGCTCTCCCCTACCTGGCCCCAGACCTGCCAGGCTGCGTAAAGGGTCACGCCCAGCCCCAAGGCCAGGGCCAGGGCCTCGGCCCACCGCCTTATCCCCGGGGGAAGGTGCCCAAGGAGAAGCCCTACCCGCACGTGCCCCCCCGCCCGCAAGGTGGGGGCGAGGCCCAGGAAGATAAGCCCCCCGGTGGCAAACCCCGCCACCTCCAGGGCCGAGGGGACCACCACCCCCCAAAACCGCCCCCCCACCTGGGCCAGGATCACCCCAAGGACGAAAAGCCCGGCCAGGGCCGCAAGGCTCTCGGCCAGGCGGAAAAGGCGGTCCAAAACCCGCTCCCAAAGGCTCATCGGCCGAGGTACTGCCGGTAGACCTTCACCCCCGTGGCCCCGGCCCGGCGCTGCCACTCCAAGACCATGGTCTGGCCCGCCTCCTTGAGGGCCCGGACCAGCTCAGGGGAGGGCTTGACCACCTGCATGCCCCGCTGGGCTAAGGTGGCCAGGGCCTTGGCCTCCTGCTCCTGGCTTAGGCGCCACCCCCTTTCCTCCGCCCGGCGGGCGGCCTCGAGGAGGGCCTTCTGGTCCTCAGGGCGCAGGCGCTCAAAGGCCCGCCGGCTTACGAAGACCATGTTTTTGGGGATCCAGGCCTTGACGTCATAGAAGTAGCGGCTAAAGTCCCAGGCCTGGCTATCCACCCCCGTGGTGGGGGAGGTGACCATGGCCTCCACGATCCCCGTGGCGAAGGCCTGGGGGATGTCCGCGGCCTCTACCTGCACCGGGGTCATCCCCAGGAGGCTAGCCAGGCGGGCGGTGGCGGGGTTATAGGCCCGGAAGCGGAGGCCCTTTAGGTCCTGGGCCGAGGCCACCGGGCGCTTGGTGTAGAGGCCCTGGGGAGGCCAGGGCACCGCGTAGAGGAAGACCAGACCCCGGCGCTCCAGCCAGCCCTCCACCTCCGGGCGCTGGGCCTGGTAGAGCCTCCTGGCCTCCTCGTACCCCGTGGCCAGGAAGGGGATGGAGTCCAGCTCAAAGAGGGGGTTTTCGTTGGAGAGGAGGGACATGAGGACCTCCCCCATCTCGATCTGCCCACCCCGCACTGCGGGGAGGATCTGGGGATGGGGGAAGAGGGAAGCCCCGGGGTGCACGGTGATCCGCACCCGGCCCCCCGTGGCCTCCTCCACCTCCTTGGCGAACTGGAGGATGTTTTGGGTGTGGAAGTTGCCGGGGGGATAGGGGGTGGCCATGTTCCAGCCTTGGGCCTGGACCAGGGCGAGGAGGAAGCCCAACCAAATACCGTACCTTCGCATAAGGTTGCACCTCCAAAGGAGAGGCTACCGCAAGGCCCGCTCCCCTGCAACGGGGTAGCATAGGGCCATGCGCCTCGAGGCCGCGGAGCTCAGGATCCTGGAGTTGCCCCTTAGGTTCCGCTTTGAGACGAGCTTTGGGGTCCAGGAAAAGCGGACCATCCTCCTCCTTAGGCTTTTCGGGGAAGGCCTCGAGGGCCTAGGGGAGGGGGTGATGGAGGTCCTCCCCCTTTACCGGGAGGAGACGGTCATGGGGGCCCGCTACCTCCTCGAGGAGGCCTTCCTCCCCCGGGTGCTGGGCCGCGCCTTCCCCCACCCCCAGGCCCTGGTGGAAACCCTAAAGCCCTTCCGGGGTAACCCCATGGCCAAGGCGGTGCTGGAGATGGCCTTTTACGACCTCTACGCCAAGGGCCTAGGAAAACCCCTCTGGGCGGTCCTAGGGGGGGTCCGGCAGGAGGTGGAGGTGGGGGTTTCCCTGGGGATCCAGCCCACCCTAGAGGAGACCCTAAGGCTTGTGGAAAGGCACCTGGAGGAGGGCTACCGGCGGATCAAGCTCAAGATCAAGCCAGGCTGGGATTATGGGGTGCTCAAGGCGGTGCGGGAAGCCTTCCCCGGGGCCACCCTGACCGCGGACGCCAATGGCGCCTACCGCCTTTCCGACCTTCCCCGCCTCAAGCGGCTGGACGAGCTGGGCCTAGACTACATAGAGCAGCCCTTAGGCTACGACGACCTCCTGGACCACGCCCGGCTCCAGCGGGAGCTTTCCACCCCCATCTGCCTGGACGAAAGCCTCACCTCCGCGGAGAAGGCCAGGAAGGCCATCGAGCTTAGGGCAGGCCTGGTCTTCAACCTCAAGCCCGCCCGCCTTGGGGGGCATGGGGAAAGCCTCAAGGTCCACGCCCTGGCGGAGGCCGCGGGGATCCCCCTTTGGATCGGGGGCATGCTGGAGGCAGGGGTGGGACGGGCCCACAACCTCCACCTCGCCACCCTGCCCGGCTTCACCAAGCCTGGGGACGTGAGCTCGGCGAGCCGCTACTGGGAGGAGGACCTCATCGAGGAAGCCCTGGAGGCCCAAAACGGCCTCATGCCCCTACCCAAAGGGCCAGGCATCGGGGTAAGCCTTAAGCTTCCTCTCGTGGAGAGGGTGACCCTATGGCGGCGGTACATGTCCGGGAGCTAAGGGGCTGGGAGGAGATGGAGGAGGTGGTGGCCCTCCAGCGCCAGGTCTGGGGCCGGGCCGAAAGCGACCTCGTCCCCAGGGGGCTTCTCCTGGCCATCCAGATGGAAGGGGGGCTGGTGGCCGGGGCCTGGGCGGAGGGCCGGCTCGTGGGCTTCGTCTTCGGCTTTCCCACCCAGGACCCCACCCTCCACCACTCCCACATGCTCGGGGTCTTGGGGGCCTACCAGGGCCAAGGGGTAGGCCTTCTCCTCAAGCGCTTCCAGCGGGACTGGGGCCTAGCCCGGGGGGTCCGCAAGGTGGTGTGGACCTTTGACCCCCTAAGGGGGAAAAACGCCTACTTTAACCTAAGGAAACTCGGGGCCACGGCCCGGGCCTACTTCCCCGACCTCTATGGCCCCATGACGGGGATCAACGCGGGGGCCCCCTCGGACCGGCTCCTTGCGGAGTGGGACCTCCTTTCGGAAAGGGTCTACGCCCGCCTCTACGCCCCCCCGCCCGAGCCCGAGGTGGCGGACCTCCCCCAGGCGAACCGGGTGGAAGGGGAGGTGCCCCTCGAGGCCCGGCTGGACCTAAAGGCCGAGAGGGTCCTCGTGCAGATCCCGGAGGACTGGGGCCGGATCCTAAGGGAGGACCCTGCCTTGGCCCTCCTCTGGCGGGAACATAGCCGCCAGGTCTTCGGCCACTACTTCGCCCGGGGCTACCGGGCGGTGGATTTCCTCCGCCACCCCAACCGGTATGTTCTGGCCCAAGGCTGAGCTTTGGACCGCGGAGGTGGTCTACCCAGGGTTTGGCACCCCCATGCGGGAGGGGGCCTTGGCCGTCCAGGGGGAGTGGGTGGTGGGGCAAGGACCCCTTTCCGAGCTCCAGGCCCGCTTCCCTGGGGCGGAGGTGGTCTGGAAGGGCCGGGCCATCCTCCCTAGGCCCGTGAACGCCCACACCCACCTGGACCTAAGCCTCCTCCCCCCCTACCGGGGGCCCTTCCCGGGGTTTTTGGAACACGTGATCCGAAACCGCCACCTGAGGGGCCTGGAAGGGGCCAAGGCCGGGCTGGGGGCCCTGGTGGAAAGCGGCGTAGGGGCCTTCGGGGACATCGTCTTCCGGGAGGAGGTCATGGACTTCCTCCTCTGGGAAAGCCCCTTGCCGGGGGTGGCCTTTTACGAGGTCTTCGCCCCCGAGGAGGGGGAAGCGGAAAGGGTTTTCGGGGAGGTGCGGGCCAAGGTGGAAAGGTGGCGGAAGCGGGAGGGCCGGGTCAGGGTGGGCCTCGCTCCCCATGCCCCCTACTCCGTAAGCCCCACCCTCCTTAGGCGGCTTGCGGCCTACGCCCGGGCCGAGGGCCTACCCCTCATGATCCACGCGGGGGAAAGCCGGGAGGAGGTGGCCTTCCTAAAGGAGGGGAAAGGCCCCTTGGGGGAGATCTACCGGCGCTTCGCCCAAAGCCCCTGGCGCCCTCCCGGCCTTACCCCCATCCGCTACCTCCACGCCCTAGGGGTCCTGGGACCCCAGACCACCCTGGTCCACGGGGTATGGGTGGAGGAGGAGGAGGTCCAGCTCCTTGCAGGGACGGGGACCAAGGTGGTCCTCTGCCCCAGGTCCAACCGCAACCTCGAGGTGGGGGAACCCCCACTGGAGCTCTACGCCCGCTACGGGGTGGAGATCGCCCTGGGGACGGATTCCAAGGCCAGCAGCCCCGACCTGGACGTGAAGGGGGAGCTCGAGGCCCTCAAGGGGGACCTCCGCCTCCTCGTGCGGGCCCTAAGCCGGGGGGGGTACCGGGCCTTGGGCCTCCCCACCCCCAGGCTCACCCGGGGCACCCCCAAGGCCCTGGTATCCTTCCTCTGATGGCCAAGGCCTCGGGCACCATGGAGAACACCGGACCCCTCGTCCTCTATAGCGCTTTCACCGGAGCCCTGGCCGGGCTTGGGGTAGCCCTCTACGCCCTCCTCCTCAAGGCCCTCTCCCAAGAGGTGGGCCTCCTCCTCGGCTACCTCCCCCCCGAACCCCCGGGGGAAGGGGGGCTCGGCCAGGCCTTCACCGGGCCCCGCCCTCCCCCCTTGGTCCTCCTCCTCCCCTTGGGCTTTCTCCTTGCGGCCCTCCTCGGGCGGGGGCTTTGGGAGCCGGGCTGGCAACCCAGGGCCGGAGGGGCCAGGCTCCTCCTCGCAAGCCTCCTCCAGCTCAGCCTCTACTCCCCTATGGGGCGGGAGGGGCCCTTTGGCCTCCTGGGGCTTGGGGTAGGGAGGGCCCTGGAGGGGCGGTTTACCCGGCTGGAAGGCCTGGGCTTTTCGGGACTGGCCGCAGGGCTTGGGGCGGCCTTCCACGCTCCCCTCGCGGGGGCCCTCCTGGCCGTGGAGACCCTCCGCCCGGGGCTCCGCCTCGAGGTGCGGGCCCTGGCCCCTGCCCTGGTGGGGGCCCTTAGCGGGTTTGCGGTGTACGGGGTCCTCCTGGGCTACGACCCCCTCCTTCCCCCCCCGGGCGGGGTCCCCGTGGTGGAGGGCTTCCCCATAGGCCTCCTCCTGGGCCTCCTTGGGGCCCTAGGGGCCAGCCTATGGCTGGGGCTAGCCAGGGTTTTGGGGGAGGCCGTGGCCTTCCTCCCCTACCCTTGGCGGCAGGCCCTTTTGGGCTTGGCCCTGGCCCTGGCCCTCCTCCTCCTACCGGAAGCCCTAGGCCCTGGCCTAGGCTGGCTGGCCCTCGCCCCCACCCCCTTGGTGCAGCCTTGGGGCCTGGTCCTCCTTCTCCTCGCCAAGCTCCTCCTCCTGGGCCTGGCCCTGGGGGTAGGGGCCTATGGGGGGCTCCTCACCCCCGCCCTGGTCCTGGGGGGGCTCCTCGGGGCCCTCCTGGGCCGCCTCCTCCCCCCGGACCTGGGCCTATCCCCGGAGGCCCTCCTCCTGGCCGGGGGGGCTGCGGCCCTTGCGGGGGTGGCCCGAGCCCCCTTTGCGGCCCTCCTCCTGGCCACGGAATGGGGAGGCTATGCCATCTTGCCCTTGGTCCTCCCCGCAGTCTTCGTGGGGTACGCCCTCACCCCCAAGGGGTTCCCCCTCCGGGAAGGCCCGAAAGGGGAAAAGGGGAGTCCGTCTGGAAGGCCTCCGCAAACCCCACCCCCGCCTCCCGGCCCCGAAGCCGCCTCTCCGCCCGAAAGGCCTCCAGGGTAAGGGGCCATCCGTAAAAGTCCCGGTAGAAGAGGAAAACCGCCTCGGCCACCTCCTCCACCGGGGTAGTGTCCACGTAAACCCAAGGACGGGCAAGCTCCCGCCGGGGGTAGTGGTAAAGGCGCACGGGCCCCCGGTGGGCCTCCCCCACGAGCTTGGGGATGCGGCACAGCTTGAGGGCGGAAAGGACCGCCTGGTGGGTGGCCCGGTGGTCGGGGTGAACGTCCAAGGGGTCCCAGGTGAGGACCACCTCGGGCTGGAACTCGGCCATGAGCCGGGCTAGGGCCAAGGCCTCCTCCCTGCCCCCCGTGAGGAAGGTGTCGCGGAAGGGGAGGAAGCGGTACTCGGCCCCGAGGAGCCCAGCCACGTGGGCCCCATGCCCCTCCCGCACCCGGGCCACCTCCCCTTCCGGCTCCTGGAAATGGCTGGCCAACGTCCCCCGGGTCATCCAGACCAGGAGGACCCGATCCCCCCGCCGGGCGTGGAGGGCCAAGGTGCCCGCGGCCCCGATCTCGTCATCGGGGTGGGCGAAGACCGCCATGAGGTTCATGCCCCAAGTTTACGGGTTGAGGAGAGGGGAGCAAGCCCTTAGGATGAGGCCCAAGTATGGTTCGGGGTATCCGGGGGGCCATCACCGTGGAGGAGGACAGGCCGGAAGCCATCCTCGAGGCCACAGCGGAGCTCTTGGCCAAGATGCTCGAGGCCAACGGGATCCAAAGCTACGAGGAGCTTGCGGCCATCATCTTCACCGTGACGGAGGACCTCACCTCGGCCTTCCCCGCGGAGGCGGCAAGGAGGCTAGGGATGCACCGGGTCCCCCTCCTTTCCGCCCGGGAGGTGCCCGTGCCGGGAAGCCTCCCCAGGGTCATCCGGGTCCTCGCCCTCTGGAACACGGACACCCCCCAGGACCGGGTGCGGCACGTGTACCTCAGGGAGGCCGTGCGCCTCAGGCCCGACCTGGAAAGCGCCCAGTAGCTACCCGAGAACCTCCCCCCAAGGGGTAGGGGGCTTGGGGCTTATGTAGGCGGTGTCCATCTGGGCAAGCTGCAGCCTCCCCGAGTACTCCTCGTTCACCGCCTGCCAGTAGGTGTACTCCTCGAGGACCCAGATCCCCGACTCCCGGCCCCCGTTTCCGCTCGCCTTCACCCCCCCAAAGGGCAGGTGGGCCTCAGCCCCCACGGTGGCGTTGTTCACGCTCGTCATCCCCGCCTGGATGCCCAGCTTGAAGAGGTAGGCCCAGTGGCGGTTTTGGGTGTAGATGGCGCTGGAGAGGCCGTAAGGGGTGCTATTGGCCACCCGGATGGCCTCCTCGATCCCGTCCACCCTCACCAGGTTGACCGTGGGCCCGAAGATCTCCTCCTCAAAAAGGCGCATCCCCGGGGCGGCCTCCCAGACCGTGGGCCACCCGTAAAGCCCGGCCTCGGGGTCCCCCCGGAAATGGGGGTAGGGGTTTTGCCGGGTGATGCGGCCCCGCCCAAAAAGGAGCCTCGCCCCGTCCTCTTCCCCCATGCGGTAGTGCTCCTCCCAGCGGGCGAAGAAGCGCTCGTTGATGAAGGGCCCATAGGTCACCTCGGGATGGAGGAGGGGATTCCCCACGGGGGTAGCCTCCACCTTTTCCAGGAAGCGCCGTTTGAATTCCTCATAGATAGGGGCATCCACCAGGATGTTCCCCGCAGAGGTGCAGCGCTGGCCCCCTGTGGCGAAGGCGCTCCACCAGGCCCCCTCCACCGCCAAGTCCAGGTCCGCATCCCGCATGACCACCAAGGGGTTCTTGCCCCCAAGCTCCAGGGTGGGCCGGAGGAGGTTCCGCCCCGCCACCTCCCCGATCCAGCGCCCCACCTTGGTGCTCCCCGTGAAGGCGAACTTCTGGAAGAGGCCCTCGTCCATGAGCTCCACCATCCACTGCCCCGCGGAACCCTTACCCCGGCCAAAGACCACGTTCAAGACCCCAGGGGGTAGGCCGGCCTCCTCGAAAAGCCGGGCAAGAACGAAGGCCAAGGCGGAGCCATCCTCCGAGGGCTTCCAGACCACGGTGTTCCCCGCAAGGATTGCGGGGATCAGCTTCCAGCTGGGCACGGCGATGGGGAAGTTGCCCGCGGTCACCACCCCTACCACCCCCAAGGGGCGGCGGAAGGTGAAAAGCTCCTTGTCCCGCATCTCGCTGGGGACGGTCTGGCCGTAGAGCCTCCTGCCCTCAGAGGCGAAGAAGAGGGCGGTGTCGATGGCCTCCTGCACATCCCCCCCGGCCTCCTTGGGGGTCTTCCCCACCTCCCGCACCATGAGCCGGGTGAGGGTGGGCTTTTCCCGCTCCAGGATCTTGGCCAGGTTGAAAAGGACCTGGCCCCGGATAGGGGCCGGGGTCTTGGACCAGCTGGCGAAGGCCTCCCGGGCCCTTAGGGCTGCCCGGCGCACCAGGTCCTTGGGGGCCTCGGGGAAGCGGGCCACGAGGTCCTCGAGGTCGCTAGGGTTCCGCCTTTCCAGGACCGGCCCCTCGAAGACCTCCTCACCCCCGATCAGGTGGCCGAACTCCAGGGCTTTCCCGTACTTGCTCGCAAAGGTTTTCATCCTGTCCTCCGGGGGAATTCTACCCCAAGGCCCAGGCCCCCTTGGGGTAAAATGCGGGGGATGAGCATCTACGAGGCCATCCGGGAGGCCATCCGGGAGGCCATGAAGGCCAAGGACCAGAAGACCCTGGACTTCGCCCGGGTGGTCAAGGCGGAACTGGACCGCAAGGGGGACGGCAAGCCCCTCCCCGACGAGGAGGCGGTAAAGGTCCTAAGGGCCCTCCGGGAGATCGCCCTAGAGCAGGGGAACGCCTTTGAAGTGGCCTTCCTAGACCGCTTCCTACCCCAGGAGATGACGGAGGAGGAGATCGCGGCCTGGATCCGGGAGAACCTGGACCTATCCCAGTTCAAAAACCCCCTGGCGGCCATCGGGGTGGTGACCAAAGCCCTAGGCCCAAGGGCCCCCGGCGAAAAGGTGCGCCGGGTCATCGAGCGCCTGCGATGAGCCCCTGGGAAAGCCTGGGCCTCGAGGAGATCCTCACCGAGCCGGTGAGGCTGGTGCGGGAAAGGGTAAGGACCCACACGGGCAAGGAGCTCGTCTACATCTACCGCCCGGGGCCCGTGGCCGCAAGCTTCGTCCTCCCCGTGACGGAAAAGGCCACCGCCCTCCTCATCCGCCAGTACCGCCACCCCACGGGGAAGTTCCTCCTGGAGATCCCCGCGGGGAAGGTAGACCCCGGGGAAACCCCCCTGGAGGCCGCCCGGCGGGAACTCCTGGAGGAGGTAGGGGCCAAGGCGGCAAGCCTCCATCCCCTTCCTCCCTTCCACCCCCAGCCCTCCTTCACTGCGGTGGTCTTCCACCCCTTCGTGGCCTTGGGGGCGGAGGTGGTGGCCAGGCCCCACCTGGAGGAAGGGGAGCTTTTGGAGACCGTAGAGCTCCCCCTCAAGGAGGTCTACGCCCTCCTGGGAGAGGGCGGGATCCTGGACGCAGCCACCGCCCTCACCCTTTTCTACGCCCGGTCCCTCCTGGAGAGGGAGGGCCTGCTTTAGGGGGTCTGGTGGAGCGGGGGGGATTCGAACCCCCGACCTCCCGCTTGCAAGGCGGGTGCTCTCCCTCTGAGCTACCGCCCCAAGCCTTAGGGAGTATAGCCCAAAAGGGGGGCTTACGCAAACCCCCAAAGGGCCCTATAATCGGGAAGGCGTGCCGGGCCAGCCTACGGGCAGGGGAAGGTCCCGTAGGAAGGAGGCCGGCTACGCGGGGCGTCTTCCCTAGCGACGCCGTAGACCAAGCCCAACCTTCCCCCAAGGAGGCCTATGCCGGTAGAGATCACGGTGAAAGAACTCTTGGAGGCTGGAGTCCACTTTGGCCACGAGAGGAAGCGTTGGAACCCCAAGTTCAGCCGCTATATCTACGCAGAGCGGAACGGGATCCACATCATCGACCTGCAGAAGACCATGGTCGAGCTGGAAAGGACCTTCCGCTTCCTCGAGGACCTGGCCATGCGGGGCGGGGTGATCCTCTTCGTGGGCACCAAAAAGCAGGCCCAGGACATCGTGAGGATGGAGGCGGAGCGGGCCGGGATGCCCTACGTGAACCAACGCTGGCTTGGGGGGATGCTCACCAACTTCCGCACCATCTCGAGCCGGGTGCAGCGCCTTGAGGAGCTGGAAGCCCTCTTCGCCTCGGAGGCCATCCAAAGCCGCCCCAAGAAGGAACAGGTCCGCCTCAAGCGGGAGCTTGAGCGCCTGCAGAAATACCTCTCGGGGTTTCGGAAACTCAAGCGCCGGCCCGACGCCCTTTTCGTCATCGACCCCACCAAGGAGGCCATCGCCGTGCGGGAGGCCCGGAAGCTCTTCATCCCCGTGATCGCCCTGGCCGACACGGACTCCGACCCTGAGCTGGTGGACTACATCATCCCCGGCAACGACGACGCCATCCGCTCCATCCACCTCATCCTCTCCCGGGCGGTGGACCTCATCGTCCAGGCTCGGGGCGGAAGCCCAGAGGCTAGGCCCGAGGCGGTGGAGGGCGGGGAAGAGGTGGAGGCATGAGCCAGACGGAGATCATCAAGAGGCTTCGGGAAGCCACCGGGGCCGGCCTCATGGAGGTCAAGAAGGCCCTGGAAGACGCGGGCTGGGACGAGGAAAAGGCGGTCCAACTCCTCAGGGAGCGGGGAGCCCTCAAGGCCGCCAAGAAGGCGACAAGGGAGGCCCGGGAGGGGATCATCGGCCACTACATCCACCACAACCAGCGGGTGGGGGTCCTCCTCGAGCTCAACTGCGAGACGGACTTCGTGGCCAGGAACGAGCTCTTCCAAAACCTGGCCAAGGACCTGGCCCTCCACATCGCCATGATGAACCCCCGCTACCTCTCCGCGGAGGAGATCCCCAAGGAGGAGCTGGAAAAGGAGCGGCAGATCTACATCCAAGCCGCCCTCCACGAAGGGAAACCCCAGGAGATCGCCGAGCGCATCGCGGAAGGCCGCCTCAAGCGGTACATCGAGGAGGTGGCCCTCCTGGAGCAGCCCTTCGTGAAGGACGAGAAGGTCAAGGTCAAGGAGCTCATCCAGCAGGCCATCGCCAAGACGGGGGAAAACATCGTGGTGCGGCGGTTTTGCCGCTTTGAGCTCGGAGGCTAAGCCAGGGGCAAGGGGGCCGGGGGCGGAAATAGGCCCCCGGCCCCCTTAGGGGGGCCATGCGCTACCGAAGGGTGCTGCTTAAGCTTTCGGGGGAGTTCCTCACCAAAAGCGGTTTCGGGATCGAGCCCGAGGCCACCCGGGCCCTGGCCCAAGAGATCAAGGCCGCCTACGAGACAGGGGTACAGCTTGCGGTGGTCATCGGGGCCGGGAACCTCTGGCGGGGGGCCAGGCAGGGGGTGGGGATGGACCGGGCCACTGCGGACTACATCGGGATGCTGGCCACCATCATGAACGCCCTAGCCCTCCAGGACGCCCTGGAGGCCCTGGGCCTACCCACCCGGGTCCAAACCGCCCTCACCATCACCCAGGTGGCCGAGCCCTACATCCGCCGCCGGGCCCTTAGGCACCTGGAGAAGGGCCGGGTGGTGATCTTCGGCGGGGGAACGGGCAACCCCTTCTTCTCCACGGACACCGCCGCGGCCCTCAGGGCCTTGGAGGTAGGGGCTGAGGTGGTCCTCATGGCCAAAAACGGGGTGGATGGGGTCTACACGGACGACCCCCGGAAAAACCCCGAGGCCACCCGCCTGGAGGAGCTCACCTACCTCGAGGTCCTCAACCGGGGCCTCGAGGTGATGGACCATACGGCCATCACCCTGTGCATGGAAGCGGGGCTACCCTTGATCGTCTTCGACATCTTCCAGCCCGGGGCTCTGGTGGGTATTATCCGGGGAGAAAGGGTAGGGACCCTGATCCACGGAAAGGAGGGAGGATGAACCTCAAGGAGCTCTACGCGGAAACCCGCAAGCACATGCAGAAAAGCCTTGAGGCCCTCGAGCACAACCTCGCGGGCCTCCGGACGGGCCGGGCGAACCCCGCTTTGCTTGCCCACCTAAAGGTGGAGTACTACGGAAGCCAGGTACCCCTCAACCAGATCGCCACCGTGACCGCCCAAGACGCCCGCACCCTGGTGGTCCAGTCCTGGGACCAAAATGCCCTCAAGGCCATCGAAAAGGCCATCCGGGACTCCGACCTGGGCCTTAACCCCACGAACAAGGGGGATGCCCTCTACATCACCCTCCCGCCCCTCACCGAGGAGAGGCGCAAGGAGCTCCTCAAGGTGGTGCGCCAGTATGCGGAGGAGGGGCGGGTGGCCGTGCGGAACATCCGGCGGGAAACCCTAGACCGGCTTAGGAAGCTGGCCAAGGAACTCCACCTCTCCGAGGACGAGGTGAAGCGGGCCGAGGGGGAGGTCCAGAAGATCACGGACGAGTTCATCGCCAAGATCGACGGGCTGGCCGCGCACAAAGAGGCGGAGATCCTGGGCTAGGCCCCATGGCCAATGACCTCCCCACCCGCGCGGCTTCCGCCCTTTTGGGGATAGGGGTCCTCCTCGTCATCCTCTGGGTGGGCCTGCCCCTTATTCTGCCCACCCTGGGCCTCCTCCTTTGGCTTGGGGGGCGGGAACTCCAAGCCCTCCTGGCAAGACGGGGGGTCACCCTCCACCTGCCCTCCTTGTACCTGGGAGGGGGGCTCCTTTTCCTCGCCTCCCTTCCCGAACTCCACTGGCACTTTCCCCAGGTGCCCTGGCGGGAGGTGGTCTTGGGGCTTTACCTCATCGGGGTTTTGGGCTATGAGCTCCTCAAGGGGGGGGATATGGTGCGGCTAGCCTTCAACCTCTTCGCCTTCCTCTACCTGCCCTGGACCCTGAGCTACGCCCTCCTCCTTCGCCAGGCCCCAACCCCTGAGCTAGGCCTTTGGACCCTAAGCCTCCCCCTTCTTGCCAGCTTCGCTACGGACATCGGGGCCTACCTTACGGGACGGGCCTTCGGGCGGCACAAGCTCGCCCCTTACATCAGCCCCGGCAAGACGGTGGAAGGCTCCTTCGGGGGGATTCTGGTGAGTTTCCTCGCCCTCCTCCTCTACACCGGGCTGGTGCGGGAAGCCTTCCCCTTTGGGCTTTTGGAGCTATGGGGGTTTAGCCTCCTCCTGTCCCTTGCGGCCCAGGTGGGGGACCTTGCGGAGTCCATGCTCAAGCGCTACGCGGGGGTCAAGGACTCGGGCCACTTCCTCCCCGGACACGGGGGGCTTTTGGACCGCATCGATAGCCTCCTCCTCACCCTACCCCTTACCCATTACCTGGTGGCGGTGTTCACATGAAAAGGGTGGTCATCCTGGGTTCCACGGGTTCGGTCGGCAGGCAGGCCCTCGAGGTCTGCCGGCTTCGGGGGTATAGGGTGGTGGGCCTCGTGGCGGGAAGGAACCTCGAGGCCCTAAGCGAGCAGATCCGGGCCTTCGAGCCCCTCCTCGTCTCGGCCCACGAGGCCCTCCACCCCGAGCTCAAGGCCCGCTTTCCCAAACTCCCCTTGGCCTCCCCCGAAGAGGTGGCGGCCATGGAGGCCGAGGTGGCGGTGGCGGCCATCCCCGGCCTTGCGGGGCTTGAGCCCACCCGGGCCGCAGTGCGGACGGGCAAACGGGTGGCCCTGGCCAACAAGGAGGCCATGGTGGCCGCTGGACCCCTCCTCCTAGGGGAGGCCGAGGCCCATGGGGCGGAGATCCTCCCCGTGGACTCCGAGCACTCCGCCCTTTTCCAAGCCCTCCTGGGGGAAAGGAAGGAGGAGGTGGCCGAGCTCATCCTCACCGCAAGCGGGGGGCCCTTCCTCCAAGGCCCTGAGGACCTAAGCCAGGTCACCCCGGAGATGGCCCTAAGCCATCCCCGCTGGCGCATGGGGCCCAAGGTCACCGTGGACTCCGCCACCCTCTTCAACAAGGGCCTCGAGGTCCTGGAGGCCAAGGAGTACTTCCGCTTCCCCCTGGAGAGGATCCGGGTCCTCATCCACCCCGAGGCCTACGTGCACGGCCTCGTGCGCTTTGTGGACGGGAACCTCAAGGCCACCTTGGGCCCCACGGACATGCGCCTTTTCATCCAGTACGCCCTCACCTACCCCGAGCGGGCGGAAACCCCCCTGAAGGACCTGCCCCTCCCCAACACCCTCACCTTCCTCCCCCCAGACCCCGGGCGCTTCCCGGCCCTGGAGATGGCCTACGAGGCGGGCCGGCGGGGGGGAATAGCCCAGGTGGCCCTCTCGGCTGCGGACGAGGTGGCGGTGGAGGCCTTCCTCGGGGGAAGGATCCCCTTCACCGCCATCCCCAAGATCCTGGCCCAGGTCCTAGAGAAGACCCCCAAGGAACCCTTAACATGGGAGGGCCTCTTCGCCGCGGACCGCTGGGCCCGGGAGGAAGCCTTGGCCGCGGTAAGGGCGTTGGGAGAAGGATGAGCCTCCTTTGGTTTCTCCTCATCATTGGGGTTAGCGTTTTTGTCCACGAGCTTGGCCACTACCTGGCGGCCCGCCTGCAGGGGGTGCGGGTCAAGGCGTTTAGCGTGGGGTTCGGACCCATCCTCCTCCGCAAGGGGCTTTGGGGGACGGAGTGGCGGCTTTCCGCCATCCCCCTAGGGGGGTATGCGGACATCGAGGGCCTCCTCCCGGAGGAAAGGGGCCGGGGGTACGACGCCCTCCCCTTCCTGGGGAAACTCCTCGTCCTGGTGGCCGGGGTGGCCATGAACCTCCTCCTGGCCCTTGGGGTCCTGGGGTACCTCTTCTCCACCCAAGGGGTACCCGAGCCCACGGGGCGGGCGGAGGTGGTGCGGGTGGTCCCGGGAAGCCTAGCGGAAGGCCTGGGCCTTAGGCCTGGGGACCGGATCGCGGCCGTGGACGGGATCCCCCTTAAGGAGGCCACGGAGATCAACCGCCTGAAAACCCCGGGAACCCACACCCTCACCGTCCTCCGGGAGGGAAAGATCCTCACCCTTACCCTCACCTGGAAGGAAGGGATGGAGCGGCTTGGGGTGGTCTTCCAGCCCGAGATCCGCCTCCGGCCCGTAAGCCTCCCCCAGGGCCTCCTCCTTGCGGCCGAACGCCTCTTTGCCCGCCTGCCGGAGCTGGCGGGGGCGGTGGTGGGGGGGCTTTTCGGGGTTCTGGCCGGGGAGCCCGATAGCGGGGTGGTGGGCCCGGTGGGCCTCGTGGGGATGGTGGGCCAGGCGGCCCAGGCCGGGCTTGGGGCGGTCCTCGAGCTCTTGGTGGCCATCAACCTCTCCCTGGCCCTCTTCAACCTCCTCCCCATCCCCGCCCTAGACGGGGGGCGGATCCTCCTCCTCTTCCTCACCCGCCTTTTCCGGATCCGGCCGGAGCAAGAGGCCACGGTCCACTACCTGGGCTTCCTCTTCCTCCTCCTCCTCATCCTCCTGGTGACGGCCCAGGACCTGCGCCGCCTTTTGGGGGGCTAGTGGAGGCCACGGTCCTCATCCCCGCCTACAACGAGGAGGCTACCATCGGCCAGGTGGTGGCCGTAGCCCGCGCCTTGGGCCTCCCCGTCATCGTGGCCGACGATGGCTCCCAAGACGGCACGGCCCAAAGGGCGGAAAGGGCCGGGGCCCAGGTGGTGCGCCTGGCCCAAAACCAGGGGAAGGGGGGCGCGGTGGCCTCGGGCCTTAGGGCGGTGGAGACCCCGTGGGTCCTCCTTTTGGATGCGGACCTCGTGGGGCTAAGGCCCGAACACCTCCTGGGCCTCCTCGAGCCCGTGGTCCGGAAGGAGGCGGAGATGACCGTAGGGGTCTTCCGGGGGGGGCGGCCCTCCACGGACCTGGCCATGCGCCTTACCCCCTTCCTCTCGGGCCAACGGGCCCTGGCCACGGAGGCCCTAAGGGAGGTGCCGGGCCTTGCCCAGGCCCGCTACGACCTGGAGCTTCTCCTCACCCGCCACGCCCGGGCTAGGGGCTGGCGGGTGCGCTACCTGCCCTTGGAAGGGGTGAGCCAGGTGATGAAGGAGGAGAAGCGGGGGCTTTGGAAGGGCTTGGCCCACCGGATGCGGATGTACGGGGAGATCCTCCGCTTCTACCTCAAGGGCCCGTAGGCCGGAAGCGCAAAAGCTCCACCCGCTTGCCCTCCACCTCAAAGGCCACCGGGCCCAGGCCCGGCACCCAGTAGACGGCCTCCAGGCTCCGCCCCCCGGTTTCCGTGGCGTAGGCTAGGAGGAGGAGCCAGGCGTTGAAGGCCCCCGCGGGCACCCGGATCCCTACCACCCCTTGGGCCCTCCCGGAAAGGCCCACCCGCTTTCCCAGGAAGAGGGCGCTTCCCCCCCAGGAAAGCCCCGGGAATAGCCGGGCGGGATAGAGGAGAAGGGGCGGGGTGTAGGCCTGGTATTCCCCCCTAAGGGTAAGGCCCTCGAGGTAAAGCCCTTCCGGGAGGAGGCGCAGGCGGTCTTCCCGGAAAAGGCGCCCCTCCCGGTAGTACCCGAGGAGAAACCCCCCGGGGATGGCCTTCCATACCCGCTCGCTCCCGTCGGAATAGGCGTAGAGGCCGGGGGCCACCTGGCCTAGGACTGGGGCAGCGAAGAGGAGGAGGACCAAAAGCTTCATACCCTTACGCTGGCTCTTACGCTTCCGGGTTCCCCAAAAACCCCACGGGGACTTTTCTACTGGGGCCCCCATGCCTCAGCAGGGCTACGTTCTGGCATAAGCCTACATGGGTACGTTCTGGCATAAGCCTACATGGGGTGGTATCACTCCACCTCCCCAAGTTCCCTCCCCCTGCGGGTGGCGGCCTCCACCGCCTCGAGGAAGGCCGCCCTTAGGGCCCGGGCCTCGAGGGCGTGGAGGCCGTGGATGGTGGTGCCCCCGGGGCTTGCCACCTCGTCCTTGAGGGCCGCAGGGTGGTGGGCCTTGAGGAGCTCCCCCGTGGCCGCCAGGGCCTCTGCGGCCAGGCGGAGGGCCAAGGACCTCGGCATCCCCATCTTGACCCCCCCATCGGCCAAGGCCTCGGCCACCAGGGCCAGGTAGGCGGGGGCGGAGGCGGACATGGCCGTGAAGGGATCGAAGAGGTACTCGGGGATCTCGTAGACCTCCCCTATGGTAGCGAAAAGGGCCCGGGCGAAGTCCAAATCCCCCGCCTCCAAGGCCTCCCCCAAGGCGGTGAGGGCGGTGGAGCTTTCCCCGATGGCCGCGGCCACGTTGGGCATGGCCCGCACCACCCGGCGGGTGTCCAGACGGCGGGCCAGGACCGCGGTGGGCACCCCGGCCATGATGGAGATGTACCCCCCAGCCCCCCGGATCAGGGGGGCCACCCCGGGGAACTCCCGGGGGGGAATGGCGAGGAGGAGGCGCTCGGCCCGGGGGAGGTCTTTGGGGCTTAGGGGCTCGATCCCGTGGGCCTCGGCCAGGGCCCGGGTCCTCTCCGGACTCCTCCCAAGGACCCCCACCTCCCCCGGGGCGAGAAACCCCCTTCCCAAGACCCCCTTGAGGATGGCCCGCCCCATCTTCCCCAGGCCCACGAAGGCCAACTTCATGCCCTAAAGTCTAACGGGCCCGGCGGAGGCGGGCATAGTAAAACCCGTCCAAGCCCCCCAAGGGGGCCACGTAGACCCCAAGCCCCTGGCGCAAGGTGGGGAAGGGCGAGGGGAAGGGTTCGGGCCGGAACTCGGGATGGTCCTCGAGGAAGGCCCGCACCACCCCTTCCCCCTCCTCCTCCGTGAGGCTACAGACCGCATAGACCAAAACCCCCCCCTCCTCCGTGGCCTGGGCCGCGCTCTCCAGGAGGACCCGCTGGAGCCCGGCCATGCCCTTAGGGTCCAGGGGGCGGTAGCGGAGCTCGGGGTGGGTGCGGAAGGTGCCCGTGCCCGTGCAGGGGGCGTCCAGGAGGACCTTGGGGGCCCTCTCCTTGGGGGGTTGCCTGAGGTCTTGGGTGCGGTACTCCACCCGAAGGCCCAGGCGCCCTGCGGTCTTGGCCCCTGCGGCCTGCCTCTTCCCGTTGAGGTCGTAGGAGAGGACCTCCGCCCCCCTCGAGGCCAGGTAGAAGGCCTTGATCCCCGCCCCCCCGCAGAGGTCCAGGATGCGCTCCCCAGGCTTAGGGTCGAGGAGCTTGGCCGCGAAGAGGGAGGCCGGGTTTTGGGGCTGAAGCCCCAGGGCGGAAAAATCCCTCTTGGGCCCCTGGTAGACGTAGCTTTCCGGGAGGGGCCCGGGCGCCAGGGGAAGGTCTGCGGGGGGAGGCCGGTAGGCGGTGAGGAAAAGGGGAGCGGGCTCGTTGAACCCTTCCGCAAAGGAGAGGTCCCCGAAGAAGGCCTCCCAGGCCCGGCCGAGCTCCTCGGGCAGGGAAAGGCGCACGAGAGGCGGGGCCTCCCTGGGGGCCAGGCGCCTGAGGATTGCGTTCACCAGGCCAGCCAACCGGGGGTAATGGGCCTTCACCTCCTCCACCCAAGGGCTCACCCGGGCGTGGCCGGGCTTGCCTAGGAGCCACTCCCAGGCCCCAAGGCGCAAGGCCCAGCGCACCCTGGGGGGAAGCCTCTCGGGACGGGGTAGGTAGGGCTCGAGGAGGAAGTCCAGGTACCGCAGGTGGCGAAGGGCCCCGTAGACCAGGTGGGTGAGGTAGGCCCTGTCCTCCTCGGACCAGGCCTGGAACCTTAGGGTGCGGTCCAAAAGGAACTGGGTTCTAGCCCCCCCCTCTACCTGGAGGAGGAGGCTTATGGCCAGGCCTCTAGGGGTAGCCCCCCTCAAGACTCCAGGGCGTGGGCCTTGATGCTGAACTTAAGGGCCGTCCGCTCCTCGTTCCCAAGCTCCAGCTTGACGAAGGCCGGCTTGACCACCAGGTCCAGGTTGTCGGGGGCGATGTAGCCCCGGGCAATGGCGATGGCCTTCACCGCCTGGTTTACCGCCTGGGGCCCGATGGCCTGAACCTCCACTTCCCCCTTGGTCCGAAGGAGCGCGGCGATGGCGCCGGCTACGGAGTTGGGGCGGGACTTGGAAGAAACGCGCAGCGTGTCCATTTGACCTCCCAACATGGTGGGCCACCCCTTGGAGGGCGGCTTCCGCCTTATGCTAAGGCAGCCCTGGGCAAAACGCAACTATCCCCTAAGGACCCTCTCCTCGAGGCCTTGGAGGAAACTTTCCACGTTCTCCTGCATGAGCTTTTGCACGAGCTTCTGGAGGATTCCCCCGAAGATGGGGATGGTGAGGGCATAGCTCACCGTGAGGACCACCCGGGTCCCCTCCCCTTCGGGCAAGAAAACCCAGGTGCCCTCGTAGCGGTCAAAGTCCCCCTCGGGGGAATAGAAGCGGTTCCTTAAGTTCTCGTCGTCCCACTCCTCCACCTCCACCCAGCGGACCTTGCGCCCCTTGGCCACCCCTACCCACTCGCTTTTGGTGCGGTTACCCTCCCGCTCCAAAACCCTTAGGCTCTCCACGTCCTTGAGGTAGGGCTTAAGGCCCTCCAGGTCCTTGGCCAGGGCGTAGACCTTGGCCGGAGGCGCGGGGATGAAACGCTCGGCGCGCACCTCGGGCATGGCCCCGTTTTACCCCTTTTCCTCACCCTTCCGCAAGCCGGTAGGCCTCGAGGGCCACGGCAAGGGGAAAGCTCCGCCCCCTCATACCACCCCATGCGGGCCCAAGCCCGCATGGGGACCCCGGTAGAAAGTCCCCGTGGAGTTTTTTGGGAACCTGGAAGCGCAGGAACCAAAAGTAAAGGGTATGAGGCACAAGGGTCACGGCCTCGGGAAACCGGACCCTAAGCCTTCGGAAGAGGGCCTTCCGGCTAACCCGCCCGGCGAGGAGCCTAAGTAGGCCAAGGCCTTTTCCGCCCCCTCCACGCCCTTAGGGTAACCTAGGGGCCATGCGGGTTTTCGCCCTCGCGGACCCCCACCTCTCCAAGGCCAACCCCAAGCCCATGACGGTCTTCGGCCCGGCTTGGGCCGGGCACCCCGAGGTCCTCTTCCAAAGGTGGAGGGAAAGGGTGGGGCCGGAGGACCTAGTCATCCTGCCCGGGGACATCTCCTGGGCCATGCGCCTGGAGGAGGCCTTGCCGGACCTTTGGGAGCTTGCGGGCCTACCGGGGAGGAAGGTCCTCCTCAAGGGCAACCACGACTACTGGTGGCCCTCCATCAGCCGCCTGCGGGCGGCCTTGCCCCCTGGGATGTACGCCCTTCAACACGACGCCCTGGTCCTCGAGGGGGTGGCGGTGGCCGGCACCCGGGGCTGGGAGTTCCCCCCCAAGACGGAGGCCGACGCCAGGATCCTGGCCCGGGAAGGGGAAAGGCTTAGGCTTTCCCTCAAGGCCCTTGCGGGTAGGCCCTACCGCCACCTGATCCTCGCCTTCCACTTCCCGCCCTTTGGCCCGGAAGGGGAGGCGGGGCCCCTTTTGGAGATGGCCGCGGAGGCGGGTCCCGAGGCCATCCTCTACGGCCACCTCCACGGGGTGGACCCCCGGAGGCTCCCCAGGGCCTACCGGGGCATCCCCCTCCACCTGGTGGCCGCGGACGCCCTGGGGTTTTACCCTAAGCTCATCCTGGAAACCTAAGGCCGGGAATCCCCCTTATCCTGGAGGGGTGATACCCTCTGCTTTTGGTTCTTGTGCGCTCAGGTTCCCAAAAAGCCCCAAAGGGACTTTTCCACCAGGATCCCCATCCAGGCTTGCGCCTCCATGGGGTGGCATGAAGGGGGTTTCCCTCCCGAACACCGCCCCTTTGGGGGGACAGCCTGCCTAGCCCCCTCCTCCCCCTCCTCGGGCTCCAGGGGGGGCTTCTCCTCCTTGGGGCTATGGGCCTCCTCCTCCGGGGCGGGATCCCCCTGGAAGGGGACCCCTTGGGGACGGTGGCCCTCACCCTGGGCCTCCTCCTAGCCCTTTGGGGCCTCGAGGCCCTGTTGGGGCACCTATTCCCCAAAGCCTTCCAGGAGACGGAAAGGCTTCACCGGGAACTGGGAAGGGCCCTCGCGGGGGGGAAAACCCCTCTCCCTTACCTTTTCCTCGCCCTCTTTTCCGCCCTAGGGGAAGAGGTCTTCTTCCGGGGCCTCCTCCAGGGCCTCCTTGTGGAAGGGTTTGGGGCCTATGGGATCCCTCTACAGGCCCTCCTCTTCGCCCTCCTCCACCCCGCCCCCCCTAGGGCCTGGGTCTATCCCCTTTATGCGGGCCTTGCGGGGCTCCTTTTGGGCCTGGCCTTGGCCCTAAGCGGAAGCCTGGTCCCGGGGATCCTGGCCCATTTCCTCCACAACGCCCGGGGCTTCTACGAGGCCATGGGAAACCCCCGGGGGCCAGAAGTGGAGGAATAGCCACACTTTCCCTCCCCTCTGTGCTAAAATCCTAACGTAATCCGTATACCCCACCGAAAAAGCCCCTATGAAGGAGGGCAGCCATGAACGAGCTGGAGTTTATCCGGCGTCTTCAGGACCTCGAGGCCTACCGGGCCCTCAGCTGGGAGGGGAGCTTCGCGGACTACCTGAACCTCCTCAAGAAGGATCCCCGCCCCTTGCGGACCAGCTTCCAGCGGGCCTACGACATGATCCTCTCCTACGGGGTGGAGGAGTATACCCTCTTCAAGGAGAAGCTCCTCCACTACCGCTTCTTCGATGACCCCTTTGAGGGGGGTAAGGACGCGGTCTATGGCCTGGACAAACCCCTCATGCGCCTGGTGGCCACCCTCAAGGCCGCGGCCCACCGCCTGGGCCCCGAGCGGCGCATCCTCCTCCTCCACGGCCCCGTGGGCTCGGCCAAAAGCACCATCGCCCGCCTCCTCAAGAAGGGCCTCGAGGCCTACAGCCAGACGGAGGAGGGAAGGCTTTACACCTTCTACTGGAAGACGGAGGAAGGCCCCCTCCCCTGCCCCATGCACGAGGAACCCCTCCACCTCCTCCCCCCAAGGATGCGAGAGGCCTTCCTAGGGGAGCTTAAGTCCCTCCACCCCGACTACCCCTACCCCCTCGAGGTGGAGGGGGAGCTCTGTCCCGTGTGCCGCTTCATGATGCGGGAGGCCCTGGCCCGGCACGGGGGGGACCTGGCCAGCGTCCTGGAGAAGGAGATCGTGGTCAAGCGCCTGGTCCTTTCCGAGAAGGACCGGATCGGGATCGGCACCTTCCAGCCCAAAGACGAGAAGAACCAGGACTCCACCGAGCTCACCGGGGACATCAACTACCGAAAAGTAGCCCTCTACGGCTCGGACTCCGACCCCCGGGCCTTCAACTTCGACGGGGAGCTCAACATCGCCAACCGGGGCCTGGTGGAGTTCATCGAGATCCTCAAGCTGGACGTGGCCTTCCTCTACGACCTCCTCACCGCAAGCCAGGAGCACAAGATCAAGTCCAAGAAATTCGCCCAGACGGACATTGACGAGATCATCCTGGGCCACAGCGTGGCCGGGTGGGCCCCTATCCTCTACCGGTACCGGGGGAGGCTCGGCTGGACCACGCTGGAGGGGCTTTACGGGCGCTTTGGCGAGAGCCCTGAGGGTCTGGAGGTGCTGGCCTACGACACCGAAGCCAAGGAGGTCCGCTGGACCAAGGTCTTGGGCCTCTACCGCCACCCCTTCCACGGGGAACTCCTCACCTCGGCCCAGAAGTGGGGGGTAGTGGAAACCACCCCCAACCACTCCCTCTACGACCGGGAGGGGCGGGTCTTCTACCCCGAGGAGGGGCGGGAGATGCTGGGCCTAAGGCACCTGCCCACCCCCCTCGTCCCTCCGCCCCGGACGGTGGACGTGGCGGAGGGTGTACCGGGCTTTGCCACGGAGGAGCTCGCCCCGGCCCTCGCCGCCCGCCGGTTCACCCGTCCCATCCCCCCGGGGTATGCCCGGCTGGCCCTTCCCCGCCACGCCACCCTCCTGAAGACCCGCTACCACCTGCCCCAGGACGAGGAGGACTTGAAAGCCCTCCTCACCGTCCTCATCTGGTACGCCACCGAAGGGCACGGCAACACCCCAAACGGGGGCATCCTCATCTCCTCGGCCAACCGGGAGGAGCTGGAGCGGGTCAAGGCCGCCTACGAGCGGATCTCTGACGCCCAGGGCTACATCCACCCGGGCTCCAAGCGCGGCTCCGCCTGGCGGCTTTACCTGGGAGCCGAGGCTATCCGGGTCTTGGCCGAGCATCACTGCGGCAAGGGGGCAGGGCAAAAACGCCTCCCCGACTTTCTCTTCGCCCTCCCGCGCACCTACCTGGAACACGCTTGGGAAGAACTCCTTAAGGCCAGTGGGTCCCGGCGGCTGAGCAAAGGGCAGAAGGGCTCCGAGGCCTACGGGCGGCCTTATGGGGAGTTCAGGACCATTTCCCCCATGCTGGCCGCCCAGGTGGGGGTGCTCCTGAGCCTACTCGGGCACGACTACAGCGTCTATTTCCACCCCAGGCCCGGAAAAGCCCCCGCCTACCGGATCCGCTATGTTTCCGGGGAGGAGAAGCCGGGAGGCCGGCACAAGCGGTACACCCACCGCCTCTTCCGCCGCCCTGCCGGGGGCGAATGGGTTTACGACATCGCTTGCGAGGGCCTTCACAACTTCGTCTGCGGCGTGGGGAGCATCGTCTGCCACAACACCAATGAGCCCGAGTACCGCAAGCTCCAGGCCAACGAGTACATGGAGGCCCTGCGGGACCGGACCATCAAGATCGACGTCCCCTACAACCTCCGGGTCTCCGACGAGGTCAAGATCTACCGCCGGGACTTCGCCCACACCCGGGGCAAGCACATCGCCCCCCACACCCTGGAGATGGCCGCCACCTGGGCCGTCCTCACCCGCCTCGAGCCCCCAAGGCGGGCAGGGCTTACCCTCATGCAGAAGCTCAAGCTCTACGACGGCCGGCTCCTCCCGGGCTGGACGGAGGAGGCGGTGCGGGAGCTCATGGCCGAGGCCAAGCGGGAGGGCCTCGAGGGCATCAGCCCCCGCTACATCCAGGACAAGATCTCCAACGTCCTCGTCACCAGCGAGGAGCCCTGCATCAACCCCTTCATGGTGATGAACGAACTGGAGGAGGGGCTTAAGCATCACTCCCTCATCGCGGACGAAAAGACCCGGGAGCGCTACCGGGCCCTCCTCCAGGAGGTGAAGGCCGAGTACGCGGAGATCGTGAAAAACGAGGTGCAAAGGGCCATCGCCGCGGACGAGGAGGCCCTAAACCGCCTCTTCCACAACTACATCGACCACGTGAAGGCCTACGTCCTGGGGGAGAAGGTGAAAAACCCCTATACCGGGGTCCCCGAACCCCCAAACGAGAGGCTCATGCGCTCCATCGAGGAGCGGATCGACATCCCCGAGTCCCGCAAGGACGACTTCCGCCGGGAGATCATGAACTACATCGGGGCCCTGGCCCTGGAGGGACGGCCCTTCACCTACAAGGACAACGACCGCCTGCGCCGGGCCCTGGAGCTCAAGCTCTTTGAGGACCAGAAGGATACCATCCGGCTTTCCGCCCTGGTCTCGGGGGTGGTGGACCCGGAGACCCAGGCCAAGATCGACGTGGTGAAGGCCCGCCTCATCCGGGACCACGGCTACTGCGAGCACTGCGCGGCCGGGGTCTTGGAGTTCGCGGCCTCCCTCTTCGCCCGGAGCGAGCGATGAGGCCCATCGAGCGGGACCTCCAGCGCTTCAAGGAGATCGTGCGGGGAGAGGTGAGGAAGAGGGTACGGGAGTTCCTCACCCGGGAGGAGCTTTTGGGGCAGGTGGAGGGGCGCCTGGTCTCCATCCCCTTGCCCCAGCTCGAGCTCCCCAAGCTGGTCCACGCCTTGCCCCAGGAGGAGGGGGAGGGCCTGGGGGGGGTGGGGCACGAGGGCCTAGGCCCCGGGGGGCACCTGCCCGTGGCCGAGCTTGAGCTTGAGGAACTCGTGGAGATCCTGGGGGAGGCCTTGGGCCTACCCCGCCTCGAGCCCAAAGGGGTGGGGGAGGTCACGGAGGAGGCCTACCGCCACACGGGCATCGCCCGCAAAGGCCCCCGGGGCTTAAGGCACCTTCGCCGCACCCTCAAAGAGGGCCTCAAGCGGGCCCTCCTCTCGGGGGAGTACCGGCCCGAGGACCCCTACGTCCCCCCGGAAAGGGAGGACCTCCGCTACAAGGCCCCCCGGGCCAAGCCCAAGCCCCAGGCCCAGGCCGTGGTCCTCTTCGCCCTGGACGTCTCGGGGAGCATGCGGGAGGAGGAGCTAGGGCTGGTCAGGACCCTCTCCTTCTGGATCACCCTCTGGATCAAGCGCCACTTCCCCAGGCTGGAAAGGCGCTATCTCCTCCACGACACGGAGGCCTGGGAGGTGCCGGAGGAGGAGTTCTTCCGGGCCCGGGAGGGCGGGGGGACACGGCTTTCCAGCGCCCTCCTCCTCGCGGAGGAGATCCTCAAGGCCTACCCCGAGGCCTTCTACAACCGCTACCTCTACCACTTCTCCGACGGGGAAAACTGGCAGGGGGACACCCCCTTGGCCCTCGAGGCCCTAAGGCGCCTCCTCCCCTCCTTGGCCCTCTACGGCTTTGCCCAGGTGGAGGGCCCCTACGGCCAGGGCCGTTTCCTCCACGACCTCAAGGAGGCCTTCGGCAAGACGGAGGCCTTGGGGCTTGCGGAGATCCGGGGCCGGGAGGACCTGCCCCGGGCCCTCAAGGTGCTCCTCGGGGGTGGGCGATGAGGAGGGAGCTCGAGGGGTGGGCCGCCCTCCTTCGGGAAAGGGCCGAGGCCCTAGGCCTTTCCTTCCCCACGGTCCTCTTCGAGGAGGTGGGGCCGGAGGAGATGGCCATGCTCGCGGCCTATGGGGGCTTTCCCCGCCGCTACCCCCACTGGCGCTTTGGGAGCGAGTACTTAAGGCAACGGGAGCTTTACCGCTACGGCCTGGGCCGGATCTACGAGCTCGTGGTGAACACCGTCCCCGTCCACGCCTACCTCCTCAAGGGCAACCCCCTCCTGGCCCAGAAGCTGGTCATGGCCCACGTCTATGCCCACGCGGACTTTTTCCAAAACAACCTGGCCTTCCACCCCACCCCCAAGGACATGCTGGACGAGATGGCCCACCACGCGGCCTATGTGGAAAGGGCCATGGAGCGGCACGGGGCGAGGAGCGTGGAGGAGTTTTTGGACATGGCCCTCTCCCTGGAAAACCTCATCGACCCCCATAGCCCCTACATCCATAGGGCCGAGGAGGAGGCCGAGGAGGCGAGGCCCGCGGGGCGGCTAAGGGTGCGGCCCTACCTCGACCCCTACGTGAACCCCCCCCCTGAGCCCCCCAAGGAGGCGGAGGAAGGGGCAAGCCCCAAACCCCTTCCCCCTAGGCCCACCCGGGACGTCCTGGGGTTTCTCATCCGGCACGCCCCCCTGGCCCCCTGGCAGAAGGGGATCCTGGAGATCATCCGCGAGGAAAGCCTCTACTACGCCCCCCAGGCGGCCACCAAGATCATGAACGAGGGCTGGGCCACCTACTGGCACACCAAGATCCTCCTCCCCCTCCTTACCCCCGAGGAGGCCTTGGAGTTCGCGGAGATGCAAGCTGGTCTCCTTGCGGGCCAAGGCTTCAATCCCTACCGGCTGGGCTACTTCCTCTTCCAGGAGATCGAGGAACGCTGGGACAAGGGGCGGTTCGGCCCGGAGTACGAGGCCTTGCCCCTGGGGGAAAGGCTCCGCTACGAGAGGCCCACGGGGGAAGGGAGGCGGCAGATCTTCCTCGTGCGCCGGGCCTACACCGACCTCCCCTTCCTCGAGGAGTTCCTCACCCCGGAGTTCGCCCTGAGGCGGGGCCTTATCCACCCCGCTCCCGAGGACCCGGAGAGCCTGGAGGAGGCCTTGGAGGGGTTTAGCCGGGCCAAGAAGGCTCTCCTCTTCCGCCTCACCAACGGGGGCTACCCGGTGGTGGAGCTTTGGGACGCCAATTACAAAAACCGGGGGGAGCTCCTCCTGGTCCACGCCTACGAGGGGGTGGAGCTCGACCTGCGCAAGGCCAAGGCGGTCCTGGAAAACCTCCACCGCCTATGGGGAAGGCCCGTTCACCTGAAAACCGTGGTCCGGGGCCAGGAAACCCTCCTCTCCGCGGGGACCTAGTCCGAAAGTACCCGGAGGTAGCCCTCGAGCAAGGGCTCGGTGATCTCCCCCAGGTGGCGGGCAAGGAGCCTCCCCTCCCGGTCGAAGAAGAGGGTGGCGGGGATCCCCGCTAGGCCAAAGGCCTGGGAGACCTTGGCCTCCGGATCCAGGAGGAAAGGCCCCTCCGGGAAGCCCCGGGCCACCAGGTAGGCCCGTACCGTCCGCCCGTCCTCCCCTTGGCTAGCGAAGCGGAAGCGGATACGGGTATGGGTGGCCTCCGCCCGGAGGAGGAGGGGAAGCTCCCTCTGGCAAGGGGGGCACCAGGTGGCCCAGACGTTGAGGACCAGGGGCTGCCCCTTGAGGCCGCGGAGGTCCACGGGGCGGCCCTCGAGGTCCAGGAGGGTCAGGGGGGGAAGGGTAGGGGTGGAGGGGGCACGGCCCCTAAGGAAAAGCCCCAGGACCAGGGCCACGCCCAAAAGGAGCCAGAGGAGGCGCCACATCAGGAGCGGACGCCTACCGCCTGCCGGATGGCCCGGAGGAACTCCGAAAGGGGCTGGGCCCCAAGGATCCGGGCCTTGCCCCCGTTCACGATGGTGTCGGGCACCCCGTGGATGTGGTAGCGGGCGGAAAGGGCCGGGAACTCGTTGGCCTCGATCATCTCCCCCAAGACCTTAGGGGAGGCGTAGGCCATGCGGTGGGCGGTGCGCACCGCCTGGGGGCAGTAGGGGCAGGTGGGGGTGACGAAGACCTGGAGGGTCACGGGGCTCGGCAAGGCGTTCAGCTCCTCCACCACCGCCTCCGGCAGGCCATGCCCATCCCGGCCCAGCATCTCTAGGTCCTCGAGGAGGGTTGCGAACTCGTAGCCCGCAGGGATCCCCCGGTAGCGGAGGTTGGTGGCCTCCGAGCCCTTCTCCCGCAGGATGAGGGTGGGGGGATCCTCTACCCCGTACTCCTTGGCCTTCTCCCTGCCCTCAGGGGTGGCAAGGTTATAGACCACCAGGTGGACCCGGTCCGAAAGGCCGGCCACCTCCTCCAGGAGGGCCTGGGTCTCCCGGCAGTAGAGGCAGGGTTCCTTGCCCGGGGCCACCAGGGTGGAGGTATCGGTGAAAAGGACGGCCTCTACGTCCCGGACCAAACCCGAAAGCCTCTCGCGCACGATCTCTTGCTCTTTAGGTCCCAAAAGCGCCATCTCGACCTCCAGGAATACCCCCCATAGGGGTTCACCTTTGAACATCATAGCATACGGGCCAGGTTTCTCATACACCATGGGGGTACACCTTCCCCAACCGCCTTCCCAAGGGATCCACGGGGGCCCTAAGCCTTCCGGCCCAACCCCCTGGCCTCCCCTTGGCCGAGGGCTTCATATCCTCCTGCGCCCTCAGATTCCCATGGGGCCCCCATGCGGGCTTGGGGCCCGCATGGGGTGGTACAGGGGTATCGGGCCCCCTGCCCAACCCCTAGGGCCAAGCAAAACCCTTCTCACCTAGGGGTCCTTAAGATAGGGGCGTGTACGCCTTGGGGGAAGGCTTGAGGCAACTCCTGAGACATCCAACCGCAAGCCTGGCCACCTTCTTCACCGCCCTCGTCTCCTTTACCCTCCTCTACTTCCTGGGCCTGATCCTTTGGAACCTGGAACGGGTGGTGGGGAACTTGGAGGAGGACCTGGAGATTGCGGCCTTCCTCCGGCCTGGGGCCAACCTGGAGAACCTCCTCACGGAGGTCCAGGCCTGGCCCGAGGTGGGGGAGGTCCGGCTGGTCACCAAGGAGGAGGCCCTGGCCCAGCTCATCCTGGACTACCCCTACCTCGCGGAGGCCAAGGATCTGGTGGAAAACCCCCTGCCCGACACCCTCCGCCTCACCCTGAAGGACCCTAAGGAGGTGCGGGGGGTGGCCCAAAGGCTTAGGGGCCTGGAGGGGGTGGAGGAGGTGGAGTACGGAGGGGAGCTTACGGAAAGGCTGGTGGGCTTCCTGGAGGGAAGCCGGCTGGCCCTTTTCCTCCTTTTGGCTCTCCTCCTCTTGGACACCTTTTTCAGCGTCATGGGGGTGATCCGCCTCTCCCTGGAAAGCCGCAAGGAAGCCCTGGAAATCATGCGCCTGGTAGGGGCCACCCGCCGTTCCATCCAAGGACCCTTCCTGGCAGAGGGGGCCTACCTCACCTTGGGGGCTGGCCTCCTTTCCGTCCTCTTGGGGGGCTTTCTCTATCGGGCCCTAGCCCAGGCCCTCCAAAGCCTCCTCCCCTTCCTCCCCGTCTTGGGGGGGGAGGATCTGGGCCGGACGGGGCTTTTGCTCCTGGTCCTGGCCCTCGTCTTGGGGCTAGGCGGGGCCTATGCGGGAAGCCGGGCCTACCTTAGGGAGGTGTAGGCGTGGGAAGGGCCTGGCCCCTTCTCCTCTTGCTTTGGGTGGGGTTGGGCCTGGGCCAGACCCCTGGGGGGAGCCTCAGGGAGCTAGAAAGGGAGCTCGAGCGGGCCCGGGCCCTGGAAAGGGCCACCCAAGCCCGGATCCAAAACCTCAACCAGGAGCTAGGCCGGCTCTCGGAAAGGGTACGGGGCCTCCTTCGGGAAAAGGCCGCCCTAGAGGGGGAAATCCTCCGCCTGGAGGCGGAAAGGGAGGACCTCAAGGGGGAGATGGCCCGGCTTAGGGAGGAGATCCAGGCCAAGGAAGGGCGGATCCGGGAACTCGAGGGTGACCTTGAGGCCCTTAAGGAAAGGTTCAAGGCCCTTATGCGTAGCCTCCACCGGGAAAGGGCCGCCCGCTACCTTCCCCTCCTCAGGGCCCAAAGCTTTGGGGACCTGGCCGTCCGGGCCCGGCTCATCGGGTACATCTCCCGGCAGGATACGGAACTCGTCCGAAGGATCCTCGCCCTTCTCAGGGCCCTTAAGGAGGAAAGGGCCAAGCTGGCCCTCCTCGTCCAGGACCTCGAGGCCAAGGAGAGGGCTCTATCCCGAAACCAAAAGGCCTTGGAAGGGGAAAGGGCCCGTCTGGAGGAGGTCTTGGCCAGCTTGCGCAGGGAGGAGGAAGGCAAACGGGCCCTCCTGAGGGAAACCCTCCGGGAGCGTCAGGGCCTCCAGGCCCGGGTGGCCAGCCTCCAGGCCAGGATCCTGGCGGAAAGGAGACGCCTCGAGGAGGAAAAAAGGCGCCTAGAGGCGGAGAAAAGACGCCAAAGGACCGTTCTCGTGATGCCCCCTCCCTCCCTACCCAAGGCGGTGGGGCCGCTGGTCTTTCCGGTGCCAGGAGGCCGGATCCTGGTCCCCTACGGGGAGGAAGGCCCTTTCCTGGTCATCAAAGCCCCCACCCCCGGAAGCCCGGTCCTTGCGGCCGCCCCGGGGTACGTGGTCGGGACCCTCTACCTTCCCAACCTGGGCTACACCGTGATGCTGGCCCACACGGAGGCGTTGGCCACCGTCTACACCAACCTCCAAACCCCCCTGGTGAGGGAGGGGCAATCGGTGGCCAGGGGCCAGGTCATCGGCTACACCGGGGGGGGGCTCCTCATCCCCCCGGATGAGCTGGAATTCCGGGTGGCCGTCCGGCAAGGGACCACCACCCTTTTCGTGGACCCAAGCCGCTACTTCTAGGCGGGCTCGATGAGGCCGTAGTTGCCGTCCCGCCGGCGGTAGATCACGTTGATCTGGTCCGTCTTGGCGTTGCGAAAGACGAAAAAGCTATGGCCCAAGGCTTCCATCTGGAAGGCGGCCTCCTCGGGATCCATGGGCTTCATCTCAAAACGCTTGACCCGCACGATCCTAGGCCCCTCCTCCTCCTCGGGCCTGCGCAAGGCCTCGAGGTCCCGCACCTCAGGGGGCGGGGGCCCCTGGTGGGTGTGGCGCTTGCCCCTAAAACGGCGCTCCCGGTAACGCTTGATCTGGACCTCCAACCGGTCCACCGCCCGGTCGATGGCCGCATAGAGGTCCTCCCCCTCCTCCTCCACCCGGACCAGGCCCCCGGGCATGTCCACCTGGATCTCCACCCGGGCCTTCCGCTCCACGTGGGGGCTAGCCGCTAGGGAGAGGACCACCTTGGCCATGGGCTCCCCGTCCTGGTAGCGGTCCAAACGGGCGAGTTTTTTTCCCACGTACTCCCGGATGGCCTCGGTGATCTCTAGGTTTCTCCCCACGAGCCTGTAGACGTTCATCTTCCCTCCCCTAATGGGCCTAGGTGTACCCTTATGCTACCACTCCCCGGGCTCTCATCCCCCACCACCCGCCCAGCCCTTAAGGTCACCACCCGGGCTGGGTAGGCCTCGAGGAGCTCCCGGCTATGGGTGGCCACCACCACCGTGGCCCCCCGGGCGTGGGCCTCCTTGAGGATCTCCAGGACCTTAAGGGCGTTTTCCCGGTCCAGGTTGCCCGTGGGCTCGTCCGCAAGGATGAGGGGAGGGTCCAGGAGGAGGGCCCGGGCCAGGGCCACCCGTTGGGCCTCCCCCACGGAAAGCTCTTCGGGAAAGGAACGGCGTTTATGGGCCAAACCCACCCGGCGCAAGGCCGTGTAGACCTTTGCTCCCCATTCCCTCCTCGGAACCCCCTGGACCCTAAGGACGAAGTTCAGGTTCTCCTCCACCGTGAGGTCGGGGAGGAGGCGGTGGTCCTGGAAAACCATCCCCACCCGGCGGCGGTAAAAGGCCACCGCATCCCCCCTTAGGGCCCCGAGGTTCTGCCCCCCCACGTACACCGCCCCTTCCGTAGGGAGGAGCCTCCGGTGGATCAGGGCGAGGAGGGTGGACTTCCCCGCCCCGGAAGGCCCCACCATGTACACAAACTCCCCCTTCCTGATCTGCAGGCTGATCCCGTAGAGAGCCCGGGTCTGGGTGCGGGGGTAGACCAGACCCACCCGGTGCAAGGCCACCATGCCCCTATGGTAGCCTGCTTCCCTATTGGGTTGGGGGAAAGGCGGTATAGTGAAACCCTAGGTGGGGGAGAGGATGCATAGGCGCGCATGGTTCATCGCCGGGCTTGGGGTGCTCTTGGCCTTGGTCTACGCCCAGCTCAGCCGGCCCCAGGGCGAGCAGTTCCTCCAAAACCCAAACGGCCAAGCCCTCCTCGAGGTCTACCAGCGGATCCAACGGGACTACCTGGAACCCCTTTCCCAGGAGAGGCTAAACAAGGTCCTGGAGGGGGCCATCGGGGGGATGATCCAGGCCCTGGACGACCGTTTCACGAGCTATAGCCCCCCGCAGAGGGCCTCCCTCAGGGAAGAGGACCTAAGGGGGGAGTTCTTCGGGATCGGGGCCACCCTAAACCCGGCCAACCCCGACGGGACGGGGGCCCGGGTGGTGGGGGTCATCAAGGGGCTTCCGGCCCAGCGGGCGGGGATAAGGACTGGGGACGTGATCCTGGAGGTGGATGGCCAAGACGTGACCAAGCTCCCCCTCCTGGACGTGGTGGCCCGCATCCGGGGCCGGGAGGGGACCAGGGTCACCCTGAAGATCCAGAGGGAGGGCCTGGCCACCCCCTTGGTCTTCGAGCTCACCCGGGAAAAGGTGGAGATCATCTCCGTCTCCACCGCCCGGATCGGGGAGGTAGGGTACATCGCCCTGGAGACCTTCGGCAACTTCAAGGTGGAGGACCAGCTCAGATCCGCCATCGAAAGGCTCAAAGCCCAAGGCGCGAAAAAGCTCATCTTTGACCTCCGGGACAATGGGGGCGGCCTCCTGGACCAGGGCTGCGCGGTGGCGAGCGCCTTCCTCAAGGAGGGCCCCATCGTCTACACCCGGACCCGGAGCGTGACCCGGGTCTTCTGCGAGGCCTCGGGAAGGCCCCTATGGGAAGGCCCCATGGTGGTCCTGGTGAACGGGAACACCGCCTCCGCAAGCGAGATCGTGGCCGGGGCCCTTCAGGACTATGGCCGGGCCAAGGTCATCGGGGAAAAGACCTTCGGCAAGGGGGTGGGCCAGACCCCCTACACCCTGGCCAACGGGGGGGAGCTCACCCTGGTCACCTTCGAGTGGCTCACCCCCAAGAGGCGGGCCCTGAACAAGGAGGGGCTAAAGCCCGACATCGAGGTCAAGGACACCCGCTTCCCCACCCCCTTCTCCTTCCAAGGGGCGGGGGCCCCGCCGGGGGCGGAGGTGAGCGTGACCCTAAACGGGAAGACCATCCGGGTCAAGGCGGATGGGGAGGGGAAGTTCTCCTACGCCGAGCCCCAAAGGGAGCGGCCCCTCCCCGAGGAGCGGGACCAGGCGGTCTTGGACCTGGAAAACGACGCCATCCTGAGGCGGGCCTTGGAGGAGATCAGGTAGGGCCCCCTAGCGCACCTCGGCCCCCGGGGGCACCTCCCCCTCCACGGTCACCAGGGCGAGCCTCCCCTCCCCTTGGGCCGCCAGGATCATCCCCTGGCTTTCCACCCCCCGGATGCGGGCGGGCTTGAGGTTGGCCACCAAGACCACCTTCTTCCCCACGAGCTCCTCCGGCCTATAGTGCTCTGCGATCCCCGAGACCACGGTGCGCTCCTCTCCCCCCAGGGAAAGCCGGAGGACGAGGAGGCGGTCCGCGTTCGGGTGGCGCCTCGCCTCGAGGACCTCCGCCACCCGAAGCTCCACCCGCTGGAAGTCCTCGAGGGCGATGGGGGAGGGGGAAGCCTTGGGGGGGGCTTCCTCCCGCCTTTTGGGGAAGAGGAGGGGGGCCTCCCTGGGTAGGGGAGCGGGCTTAGCCCCGCCCCAGCGCCCTGCCTCCTCCAAGGTGGCCTCCTCCTTAAGGCCCAAGGCCTGGCGGAGAGTTCGCATCTTGTCGGGCATGGCGGGCTCCAGGAGGATGGAGGCGATCCGCAAGCCCTCCACCACCCGGTAGAGCACGGCCTCGGCCTCCTGGGGGTCCCCTTTGGCCAGCTCCCAGGGCCGGGTCTCGTTGAGGTAGCGGTTTAGGACCTTCACGTAGTCCATGACCGCCTCCAAGGCCAGGTGGAAGCGGAGCTCCCGCACCAAAGGCCGCACCCTTTCCACAAGGCCCGTCCCCGCCTCCAAAGCCCCTCCCGGCACGGGGCTAGGGATCCGGCCCCCCGCAAAGCGGAGGAGCATGGCCCGGACCCTCTGGACCAGGTTGCCTAGGTTGTCCGCAAGGTCCGCCTCGTACCGGGCCCTTAGGGCCTCCTCGCTCACCGGGGCGTCTTGGCCGTAGGGGATATCCCGGAGGAGGTAGTAGCGGACCGCGTCCCGGCCGTAGACCTCGAGGAGGGCAAAGGGGTCCACCACGTTGCCCAGGGTCTTGGACATCTTGCGCCCGTCGGGCCCAAGGAGGTAGCCCCCCACGTTGAGGTGGGCGTACATGGGCATCCCCGCGGCCTTGAGCATGGTGGGCCAGAAGAGGGCGTGGGGCTTGAGGATGTCCTTGCCGATGAGGTGCCAGGCCACGGGCCAGAAGGTCCGGTAGGCCTCCCCGTCGGGGTAGCCCAGGGCGGAGACGTAGTTTAGGAGGGCGTCGAACCACACGTAGGTCACGTGGTCCTCGTCCCAGGGCAAGGGGATCCCCCAGGGAACCCGGGCCTTGGGGCGGGAGATGGAGAGGTCCCCGATGGGCTCCGCGAGCATGGCCAGGACCTCGTTCCGGTACCCCTCGGGCCGGATGAGGTGGGGGTGGGCCTCCAGGTACTCGAGGAGCCAGGGGCGGTACTTCTCCATGCGGAAGAAGTAGTTCCCCTCCTTGCGCCTTTCCAAGGGGCGGCCGTGGATGGGGCAGTTCCCCTCCACGAGCTCCTTTTCCGTGTAGAAGCGCTCGCAGGAGACGCAGTATAGCCCCTCGTACTCCCCGTAGTAGATGTCCCCCGCCTCATAGACCCGCCTCAGGACCTCCTGGACCACCCGCCGGTGCGCGGGCTCCGTGGTGCGGATGAAGCGGTCGTAGGCGATGCCGAGCAGTTCCCAAGCCCGACGGAAGCGCGCAGCCACCCGGTCCACGAAGGCCTGGGGATCCTCCCCCGCGGCCAAGGCCGCCCGGTAGACGGTCTCCCCGTGCTCGTCCGTGCCCGTAAGGAAGAAGGTCTTGTACCCATCCAGGCGGTGCCAGCGGGCGAGGAAGTCCGCCACCACCGTGGTGTAGGCATGGCCCAGGTGGGGCTCGGCGTTGACGTAGTAGATGGGCGTGGTGACGTAAAAAACCTTCTCCATCTCCTAAGGCCTAAGCTCCCTTACCCCCCCAGGCCCGGCCACCAAGGCCAAAGAGGCCAGGCCCAGGAAAAGCCCCGTCTCCACCACCCCCGGGATCTCCAGAAGGGCCCGGTGGAGCCCGATGGGATCCCCAATGGATCCGAAGTGGCCGAGGACTAGGTAATGGCCGCTATCCGTGAGGAAGGGGGCTTCCCCCTCCATCCTAAGCTCCACCTCGGCCCCCAAGGCGGCGATGGCCCGCAAGGTGGCCCGGTACCCAAAGGGCACCACCTCTATGGGCAAGGCCTTCTGGCCGAGGGCGGGGACCAGCTTGGAGTGGTCGGCCACCACGATGAAGCGCTTGGCCACCCCCTCCACGATCTTTTCCCGAAGAAGGGCCCCCCCATGGCCCTTGATGAGGTTTAAGGCGGGGTCGATCTCGTCCGCCCCGTCGATGGCCAGGTCCACCCCTTCCGGAGGGAGGTCCACCAGGGGGATCCCCGCAGCCTCGGCCAGGGCCCGGGTGGCCTCGGAGGTGGGCACCCCCTTTACCCCCCTAAGCTCCCCCTCCCTTAGGCGCCGGCCAAGCTCAAAGACCGCATAGCGGGCGGTGGAGCCCGTCCCCAGGCCCACGACCATCCCGTCCTCCACGAAGGCCACCGCGGCGTGGGCCGCCTCCTTCTTGTAGGCCTCGAGGCCCCCCTCCACTACCCCCTCCCCTGAAGGCCCTGGAGCACCTGGGCCACCTCCTCCGCATGGCCCTCGGGGTCCACCTTGGGCCAGATGTGGGCGATCCGCCCCTCGGGATCGATGAGGAAGGTCTGGCGCAAGACCCCCTCATGCACCTTGCCGTAGAGGTTCTTCTTCCCCCAGGCCCCGTAGGCCTGGATGGCCTGGCGCCCGGGGTCCGCAAGGAGGGGAAAGTTCAGCCGGTACTTCTCGGCAAAAAGGCGGTGGCTTTCCACGCCGTCCGCAGAGACCCCAAGGACCACCGCCCCGAGCTCCTCAAGCCTCCCCTTCTCGTCCCGGAAACCGCAGGCCTCCTTGGTGCAACCCGGGGTATCGTCCTTGGGGTAGAAGTAGAGGACCACCCACCGCCCCCGATAGTCGGAAAGGCGGTGGATCCGGCCCTCCTGGTCCGGAAGGGCAAAATCGGGCGCTTGGTCTCCCACCTGCATGCCCATACCTCCCTAAGGCTCCCCCGGCCAGTCCCCCACCACCCCAGGGGCGGCCCACTCCATGGTGAGGAGCTCCTTAAGCGTAGCCTTCCTCCCCGCGGGAAGCCGCACCACCCCCTTGCGGTCCCGGATGGGACCCGTGAAGGGGTCGAAGGTGGGGCTTGGGGAGGACATGTCCTTGAGGAGGGCCATGATCCGGTCGTAGACGGGTACTTCCTTTTCCCCTACCCGCATCCGGGCCGCCCGGAGAAGGGGGACGTGCTTGGGGTTGATGGGCACCCCGTAATCCGCCCCCATCTCCACCGCCCCTTCCTTAAGGAGCCAGAAGTAGTCCACGTCCGTGAGGTTTTTGGGAGTGTACACCCCTTGGTGGACCTTCCTGAGGAAATCGATGTAGATCACGTCCCAGTGGACGATCTGGCCCGAGACCACGTGGTCTTGCGCAAAGGAGAGCATGGGGGTGTAGTGCCCGAAGGCATAGGCCCCTTTGCGGGCCGCGGTCTGGACCACGGTGGCGCTATCCTCGGTGAAGGCGAAGACGTCCGCCCCTTGGGCGAGGAGGGCCTCCGTAGCCTCCCGGGCCTTCACCGGATCGTACCAGGTGTTGATCCAACGCACGAGGACCTGGGCCTTGGGGTTTACCGCCCGCACCCCCAGGGCAAAGGCGTTGATGTGGCGCTTGACCTCGGGGATGGGGTAGGCGGCCACGTACCCCACCTTCCCCGTCTTGGTCAGGGCCCCTGCGGCGAGGCCATTCAGGTAGTAGACCTGGTAGAAGTCGGCCATGTAGGTGGCCACGTTAGGGGCCCGCTTGTACCCGGTGGCGTGGGCGAAGATCACGTTCGGGTGCCTCTTGGCGGCCTCGAGGACCCCGTCCATGTAGCCGAAGCTGGTGGCGAAGAGGACCTGGCAGCCTTGGCGCACCAGGCGGTCGATGGTTGGGCCCACCTGGGCCTCGGGCACGCTCTCCACGTATTGGGTGGTAAGCCAGGGGAGGGCCTTTTCCGCCTTCTTGCGCCCCACGTCGTGGGCATAGGTCCAGCCCGCATCCCCAATGGGCCCCACGTAGACGAAGCAGGCCTTAAGCCTTTCCCCCTGGGCTAGGGCTGCGCCCAGGGCCAAGAACCCGATCCACACCCACCTGCGCATCCTCACCTCCCCCGTTCCCAATAGGCCCCAAGCCCCTTAGGGGCCCGGGTCCTCCCCGAAAGGGCCAAGACCAGGATAACCAAAAGGTAGGGCAGGGCGGCGAAGAACTGGCTCGGGAGGGGTAGAAGGCCTTGGAGGCGAAACTGGAGGAAAAAGAGCAAACCAAAAAAATAGGCCCCCAAAGCGACCCTCAAAGGTCCCCAGCCCGCAAGGATCACCAAGGCGATGGCCACCCAGCCGAGCCCCGCGGTGAGGCCGTCCGTCCAGGCCGGCCGGTAGGCCAAGGCGAGTTCCGCCCCCGCAAGGCCCATAAGGCCCCCCCCAAGCCCTAAGGCCAGGTAGCGCACCCGGCCCACCTCCACCCCTAGGAGGTCCGCGGCCTTGGGGTTTTCCCCCGCAGCCCGGATCCAAAGGCCAAGCCGGGTCCGGTAGAGGAAGACGTGCGTGGCCAGGGCTAAGAGGAAGGCCAGGAGGGCCATCCATCCCTCGGGCAGGGGGTGTTCCAGGAAGCGCCCCTCATAGGGCCGGCCAAGGAGCCCCGCCCCCCCAAGGCCCAAGGCGGCCAAGGCCAGCCCCGCCACGAAGGGGTTGGCCTGTAGGGAGACGGTGAAAAGGCCGTGGAAAAGGCCGAGGAGAACCCCCACCCCTACCCCCGCCCAAAGCCCAAGCCCCACCCCACCCGCCAAGGCGGCGGCGAAGGCCATAAGGGCCGCTAGGGCCATGATCCCCTCCGCCCCAAGCTGGACCACCCCGCTCCGCTCGCTCAGGAGGACCCCCAAGGCGGCAAGGAGCAGGGGGGTCCCGAGGAACAAGGCCCGCAGGATCTCCTCCATCCTCACCTCCAAAGGATCCGCCGGCGGCCCAAGGCCTCCGCCCCCACCAGGGCCAAGAGGAAGAGGCCGCTTAGGGCATCCACCGCCCGAAAGGGCACGGAAAGCTCCGCCTTCAGGGCATCCCCCCCAGCCAGGATCAGGCCCAAAAGGGGAGCGGTGAGGAGCACGTAAAGGGGCCTTCCCCTAGCGAGCCAGGCCGCCAAGATGGCGGTATAGCCGTACCCCAAGGAGATCTGGGCCGGGTCCAGGAGCTTGTGGTGGATCCCCCCCACCTCCCCCACCCCCGCCCAGCCCGCAAGGAGCCCCGAGAGGAAGGCCACCCCCAAAAGGAGCCTAGGGGTCTTGAGGCCCAGGTAGCGGGCGGCCTCGGGGTTATCCCCTTGGACCCTTAGGGCTAGGCCCAAGGAGGTGCGGAAAAGGAGCCCCTGAAGGGCCAAGGCACCGAGCACCCCAAGGAGCAGGGTAGGCCAGTGGACCAGGCCCTCCCCCAGCCGGGGCAGGCGGGCGGCCTCGGGAAAGGGGTCCGTGTAGAGGAAACCCAAGGCGCTCCCGCCCCGCCAAGGCCCGGCCACCAGGTAGACCACCAGGTACTGGGCCAGGTAGTTCTGCATCAGGGTGACGAGGATCTCGCTTGCGCCGAAGCGCACCCGCATCCAGGCCGCGGCCAGGGCCCATCCCCCCCCAAGGGCCCCCCCGAGGAGGAACATGAGGAGGGGCGTCCAAGGCCCCGGAGGGAGAAAGAGGGCCACGTAGGCCGCCCCCACCGCCCCAAGGAGGAGCTGCCCCTCGGCCCCGATGTTGAAAAACCGCACGGCAAAGGCCAGGCTAAGGCCCGCCCCGATGAGGAGGAGGGGGATGGTCCGCCTCAGGATCTCGGCGAGGCCTAGGGGATCCGCTAGGGGAGAAAGGAGAAGGGCATAGGCCTTGAGAGGGGGTATGCCCGCAAGGGCGAAGGCCCCCCCGAAAAGAGAGGAGGCTAGGGCCAGGAAAAGGGCATAGGCCCCGAGGACCTTGGCGGGAGAAGGGTAGGGATCGGTCTCGAGGCGGATCATGCCCTGCCCTCCGCCATCATCCGCCCAAGCCTGAGGAAGTCCACCTCCCCCCGGGGATAGGGGCCCACAAGCCTCCCCCGGTGCAGGGCCGCCACCCGGTGGGCTAGGGCTAGGATCTCCTCCAGGTCCTCGCTCACGAGGAGAATGGCTACCCCTTCCCCGGCCAGGTCCAGGAGGAGGCGGTGGACCTCCTCCCGGGCCCCGGCGTCCAGGCCGTAGGTGGGGTGCATGGCGAGGACCAGGCGGGGACGGCCCCCAAGCTCCCGGGCCAGGATCACCTTTTGGAGGTTCCCCCCGGAGAGGAGGCGCACAGGGGCCTTAGGGGAGGGGGCCTGGATACGGTAGCGGGCCATGAGCTCCCGGGCCCGGGCCTCGAGGGCCCGAAGGTCCAAAAGGGCTAGAGCAGGGGAAAAGGCCTGGTCCCTAAGGGCCAGGTTCTCCGCTAGGCTAAGGCCTGGGGCTACCCCCTGGTGGCGGCTTTCCGGGATATGGGCCACCCCCAAGGGGTAAAGGGCCGCGGGGTCCTTGGGGAGGGGGGCCCCAAGGAGGAGCACCTGGCCCCGGTAGGGCCTTAGGCCCGCCAAGGCCTCTACGAGTTCCCTTTCCCCACTCCCCGCCACCCCCGCAACCCCCAGGATCTCCCCAGCCCTTAGGGTGAAACCCACCCCCTTTAGGGGAAACCCGTGCCGGTCCACCTCCAGGCCCTCCACCTGGAGGACCACCTCCTCCTTTGGGGGCTTAGCCCGGGGTAGGGGAAGGGGCCTTTGGCCCACCATGAGCTCGACCAGGGTATCCCTATCCACCTCTCCCCGGGCAAACTCCCCCACCTTCCTCCCTCCCCTCAGGACCGCCACCCGGTCCGCCACCCTGAAGACCTCCTCCAGCCGATGGGTGATGAAGACCACCGCCAGGCCCCGGGCCCTCAGGCGGTCCACCTCCTGGAAAAGGGCCTCGGCCTCCTTGGGCGTGAGGACGGCCGTGGGTTCGTCCAGGATGAGGACCTTGGGGCGGGCGAGGAGGGCCTGGAGGAGGACCACCCGTTGCCTCTCCCCCAGGGAGAGGCTCTCCACCCGCGCCCTAAGGTCCACCCCAAGCCCCACCCCCAAGGCCCCCAGGGGCCCCTCGAGGACCTTTCGCAAATCCCCAAGCCAAAAGGGCAAGTCGAGCCCCAAGGCCAGGTTTTCCCCTACGGTTAGGGCCTCCACGAGCTCCGGGTGCTGGGGCACG
>JBEPYU010000005.1:0-65660 GCA_041641215.1 Thermaceae bacterium | reverse complement strand
GCCTTCCGCGCTCCCCGCAAAACCTCTTTGCCAACCGTGGTAAGCCGCATCCGTGGGGACCCCCTCTCTCCTGGAGTGGTCCCCACATTTTTACTCGTCCAGTCTCACATGTGTCTGGCCGGGTTCACCTCCTCCCCAAAAGAGCCTGGGCCAGTTAGACTGGCCCACCGTGCTTGTCCACCCTAGCCTCCTTCCCCACCTCCCTCCAAGCCCCAAGGAGCTCTTTGGCCGGGAGGGGCCTATGGCTCTGGAGATCGGTTTTGGGGATGGGCGGTTCACCCTCCACCTGGCCCAGACCCGACCAGACTGGCTTATCCTCGGGGCCGAGGTCTCGGCTAAAAGCCTCCTTAAAGCCTGGCGTAGGCTGAAAGGGGCTGGCCTCGAAAACGTCCGCCTCTACCACGGGGGTGGGCTTTTCGCCTTGCGCAACCTTGTGCCCCTGAGGTCCCTTAGGGAGGTCATCGTCAACTTCCCAGACCCATGGCCCAAAAAGCGCCACGGGGAAAGGCGTCTTCTCAAGGAAACCTTTTTCCGCCTCCTTTCCACCCGCTTGGAGGCCAGGGGGACCCTTCTCCTCACCACCGACCACGAGGCCTATTTTCGCTTTGCCCTCGAGGAGGCCGGGAGAACGGGCCTTTTCCGGGTGGAGATCCTCCCCCCTCCCGAGGTCCACCTGAGGACCAAGTACGCCCTAAAGTGGAAGGCCGAGGGGCGGTCCTTCTTCCACGCCCGCTTCCTCAAGGTGGGGGAAGACGAGAACCCTTGGCCCCCCCTCCGGAGGTATCCCATGGCCCACGCCCTTCTGCGAGGCGAGTTGCCGGACAGGCTGGACTGGCCCAAGACGGTCATCCCCCTGGAAGGAGGGGTAGCGGTCTTCCTAGAGGTGGCTCGAGGCAAGGAAGGGTTCTACATCCTCACCCACGTGGAGGAGGAGGACCTGGCCCAAGACCTCCTCCTCGAGGTGCGGCCGAGCGCCCACGGGCTCTATGCGGGCCTAGCCCCCTTCGGCCATCCCCTGGTGACCGAAGGGGTCAAGGCCGCGGTCAGGGCCTTGGTGGAAAGGCTCAAGGCCTTGGGCCTCGAGGTGGTCCAGGACCACACCTAGCCAAAGGGTATGATCTCCCCATGAGGCCACTGCGTGGGGTCTCCCTCAAATGGAGCGCCTACCCCGAGGATGTCCTCCCCCTTTGGGTAGCGGACATGGACTTCCCTGTGGCCGAACCCATCCGGAGGGCCATCCAGGAACGGGCCGAAGGGTTCCTCGGCTACCCCTTGAGGGAAGGGGACCCCGAGCTTGCCGCCCTGATCCGGGAGAAGACCGGCCTTACGGGGGAGATCCTCTTCATGCCGGGCGTGGTGGTGGGGCTTTACGCGGCCGTGGCCGCCTTCACCGCGCCCGGGCAAGGGGTTTTGACCCAGGTACCCATCTATCCCCCCTTCCTTGGGGCCATAAGGGACCATCGGCGTACGGTTTTGGCGAACCCCCTGAGGGAAACGGAGGAGGGGTACCGCCTGGACCTTGAGGGCCTGGAGAGCAAGGCCTACGCCAGCCAACTGCTCCTCCTCTGCCACCCCCATAACCCCACGGGACGGGTCTTCCGGGAGGAAGAACTCGAGGCCCTAGCCGAACTGGCCCGCAAGCACGACCTCATCGTGGTCTCCGACGAACTCCACGCCCCCTTGGTGTACGAGGCCACCCACGTGCCCTTTGCCCGTTTCTTGCCTGAAAGGACCATCACCCTGGTAGGGCCTGGAAAGGCCTACAACCTGGCGGGCCTCCCCATCGGGGCGGCCATCGGGCCTAAGCCCCTCCTCGAGGCCCTGAAGCGCCATCTCCCCTATACCTTCCCCAACGTGCTGGCCATGGCCGCGTGGAAAGCGGCCTTACGGGAAGGGGAAGCCTGGCTTAGGGAAACCTTGGACCGCCTCAGGCAGAACCGGGACCGGGTGGCGGCTTGGGCCAAGGCCATGGGCCTCCGCCACTTTCCCCCGGAGGGCACCTACCTGGCCTGGCTGGGAACCCGGATCCCCAAGGCCGGGACCTACTTCCTGGAAAAGGCCAAGGTGGCCCTAAACCCCGGGGAGGCCTTTGGGGAGGGGTACGACCGCTACGTCCGCCTCAACTTCGCCACCTACCCTGAGGTCCTGGAGGAGGCCCTGAGGCGGCTCACGGAAGCCTTAAGGTAAAACCCCCTGCCCTAGGGGGCAGGGGGAAGGCCTTATTGGGTCACCTCCACAGGGATCCGCCTAGCCCGGGCCTCGGCCACCTTGGGCATGGTGAGGCGGAGGATGCCGTTCTTAAATTCGGCCTTGGCCGCGCTTGCGTCCACCTCCACCGGCAGGGTGAAGGTACGGACAAAGGCCCCGTGGGCGATCTCCTGCAGGTAGTACCGCCGGATGCCCCGCTCCTCCCCGGGCTTGGCCTGGCCGCGGACGGTAAGGCGGTTACCCTCGAGGCTCACCTCGAGGTCCTCAGGGGTCAGGCCAGGCACCGCCATCTCCAGGATAAGGGCCTCGTCCGTCTCGTAGAGGTCCGCAGGGGCAACCGCAGGGATCCGGGGCCCCGTCACTTCCCCAAAGGCCTCGTCCAAAAGGCGGCTTACCTCTTCCACCAGCTCAAAGGGCCGCCACGTCCTGAAGGGCGTGAGCTCGGATGCGTTCCTCCGCACCAGGGCCATACCCTTCACCTCCTCAAAGGCCAGGCTAGCATATGCGCCTACTTTTGTCAAGTATCCTTATTCTGGTTCTTTCACAAAAGGCTATTCCGCTCCCTAGGGCGGGAGGCAAGGCCTATACTAAGGCGTATGAACCCCCTAGACGAGGGCCTAACGAGCCGCCTTTGCCGGACGGCCTTTTTCCTGGGCCTTGGGGGCCTCGAGGTGGCCCTTTGGACGGAGGGGTGGGAGGCCCTGGCCACGGAAAAGGGGGAGTTCACCCCGGAAAGGACGGAGACCCGAGCCCACCTCCGGCGGGACTGGCTCCTCACCGCAGACGAGGCGGCCAAGCACCCTTTGCTTTTGGATGTGCGTAGCCCAGAAGAGCACCTGGGCAAGCGCTACCCCCCCTGCTGCCCCAAGGGGGGGCGGATCCCGGGGAGCAAAAACGCCCCCTTGGAGCTCTTCCTTGGGGACCCCCAGCGGCTTCTTAAGGAGCTAGGCTTAAAGCCAGGGGATGAGGTAGGGGTCTACTGCCACTCCGGGGCCCGGAGCGCGGTGGCCTTTTTCATCCTGCGTAGCCTAGGCGTAAGGGCCCGGAACTACTTGGGGTCCATGCACGAGTGGCTCCAAGAGGGCCTCCCCACCGAGCCATGAGGGTCTACCCCCTCACCCTGGGTCCCTTGGGGACCAACGCCTACCTCACGGAGGCAGAAGGAGGACCGGTGCTCATCGATCCCGGGGGGGAAGAAGAGAGGATCCTCGCGGCCCTCGAGGCCACGGGCCTCAAGCCCCAGGCCATCCTCCTCACCCACGCCCACTTTGACCACCTGGGGGCGGTGGCCCCTTTGGTAGCGGCCTTGGACCTGCCCGTCTACCTCCATCCCCTAGACCTTCCCCTATACGAAAGGGCAGAAGAAATCGCCGCCCTTTGGGGTTTGACCCTGCCTAAGCCACCCCTACCCGTAAGGTCCCTGGAGGAAGGCCAAAGGCTTTACGGCTTCACCGTCTGGCACCTACCCGGGCATAGCCCCGGGCACGTGGCCTTCCTCCGGGAAGGAGAGGTCTTCTCCGGGGATCTCCTATTTAGAGGGGGCATCGGGCGCTATGACCTTCCGGGGGCCGATCCGAAAGCCCTTTTTCGCTCCTTAGGGCGGCTCCTTTCCCTGCCCGGGACCACCCGGGTTTACCCTGGGCACGGCCCCCCCACCACCTTGGACCTCGAGGCCCGCACCAACCCCTTCCTCCGGGGCGGTCTAGAATGGGAGATGTGAACGGGGCGGACACACCCTCCTTGGAAACCCTAAGGGCCCTCCTGGCCCTCCAGGAGAAGGACCTCGAGCTAGACCGCCTGAGGGAGGAAGCAGCCACCCCCCCACCCGAGCTCGTGGAGATCCAGCGCCAGGTGGAAAACCTGGAGGAAAGGCTTGCCGAGCTTTTGGAACGCCAGGCCGAGCTCGGGCGCCAGTACAACCGCCACAGCCTAGACATCCAGGACCTCGCCGCCAAGGAAAAGCAGGCGGAGGCCGACCAAAAGCGGGCCCAAACCCTGCGGGAGCAAATGGACTACGAAAACCGGATCCGGCAGATCAAGGACCGTATCCGGGAGCTTCTGGAGCTTTCCACCCCCATCATGGAGGCCATGGAAGCGGTGGAGGCGGAAATCAAGGAGGTCGAAGAAGCCTTAAAAGGGCTTAGGCCCAAGCTGGAAGAGGCCATGGAAGCCAACGCCCAACGGGTCAAAGCCCTGGAGGCGGTGATCGCAGACAAGGTCGCCGAGCGGGAGACCATGGCCCAAGGCATCCCCAAGGACCTCCTCAAGGAGTACGAGACCATAAGGCGGGCCCGCAAGGGCATCGGGGTCGTGAAGATCAAGATCGCAGGCAATACCCACCGCTGCGGGGGGTGCAACGTGGTCCTCCCCACCCACGTAGCCCAAAGGGTGGTGCTTGGGCAGCTAGTGCGCTGCCCCTCCTGTGGACGCCTAATCTTTAAGGATTAGCCTCCCTTAAGAGGGAAGAAGCCGGGCCTCGAGGAGGATCTCCGGCACCCCGGCCAAAGCCCGGGAGACGGGGCAGTTTTGCTTAGCCTCCTCGGCCAGCTCTTGGAATCTTTCTGGAGAAATCCCGGGAACCTCCGCCTCCGTGCGAAGCTCAATTCGGAGAATCGTGGCCTTGCCCTCCACCACCCCGAAGTGGACCCGGGCCTCGGTGGCCACCCGCTTAGGGGGGTAGCCCGCCCGTTCTAGGCCTGCGGCCAGGGCCATGGAAAAACACCCCGCATGGGCCGCAGCGATGAGCTCTTCGGGGTTCGTGCCAGGCTTGCCCTCAAAGCGGGAGGCAAAGGTGTACTCGCCCCGGAAGGCCCCGCTTTTCAGGTGCATCTCCCCTCTTCCTTCCCTTAAGGTCCCCTCCCACACCGCCTGGGCTTGGCTCACCACCATGCCTTCTCTCCTTCCCTAAGGCTACCACAGGCCTTGGCCTGGGCCAAGGCCTAAGGCACAATGGGGAGGGTACTCCTCCGATCACGGGAACGCGGAAGAGTCCTGGCCTCCCCTTGGCCTTCCCGGGGAGACCCCGCCCCCACCCTGGGACCTCACGGGGTTTCTCCCCTGGTTGCAAACGATTCCCATTCGCAAATGCACAAAACCCGACTGGAATACTTGACATTTTGCCCCCGCCCCCCTACAGTGCAAAGCGGAGGGCGCCCTCCTCGAGGGGGTCAAGATGAGAAAAACCCTGTTGGCCCTAGGCCTTGCGGGCTTGGGCTGGGCTTTGGCCCAACAAAGCCTGGTCCTCTACACTGGGCGGGGCCAAGGCCTAGTGGAGCCTATCGTCCGGCAGTTTAAACAGGACACGGGCCTCAAGGTCCAGATCCGCTACGGTTCGGACGCCCAGATCCTAGCCGCCCTCCAGGAGGAGGGGAAGCGCTCCCCTGCGGATATCTTTTGGGGCAACACCTCCGGGGCCCTCGGCCAGGCCGCGGCCCTAGGTCTCCTTAGGCCCCTAGGGGAAAGCCTCCTGAAAACGCCCATAGGGTTTGTCCCTAGCTCCAAGCGCTGGGTGCCCATCACCGTTCGGATGCGGGTCTTAGCCTACAACCCCAACAAGTTCAAACCCGAGGAGCTTCCCAAGCGCATCCTGGACCTTCCCCGCTTCGCCCAGGCCAAGGGGCTAGAGGGCCGGGTAGGCTGGACCCCTACTTACTCGAGCTTCCAGGACATGGTAGCGGCCATGATCCTCCTCTACGGGGAGGAGGCCACCCGGAGGTGGCTTGAGGAGATGAAGGCCCTAGGGCCCAAGGCCTACGCCTCTAACCCGGCCATGATCGAGGGGATCCGGGCCGGGGAGGTGGACCTGGCCCCCACCAACCACTACTACCTCCTGCGCTTCCAGCGGGCAGGCTACACCATGGGCACCCACGTCTTCCAGGAGGGGGACGCGGGCAACCTGGCCCTGGTCACGGGGGCCGGGATCCTGAACACGAGCCGCAACCTCGCGGCCGCCACCCGCTTCCTCACCTACCTCCTCTCCCCTAAGGCCCAGCAGTACTTCGTGGGCAACATCGGGGAATACCCCTTGATCAAGGGGGTGGTCCTGGACCCCAGGCTTTTGCCCCTGGAGGAAGTGCTCAAGCAAAGCCCCAACCTGGACTACGAGAAGCTAGACTTGGAGAGGGCCTTGCGGCTCCTTAGGGAGGTGGGGATCCTCTAGGCGATGAGGCCCCGGATGGGTTCCTTCCCGAGGTCCCGGACCCTTCCGGGGCCCCTTCCCTTTGTCCTGCCCGCCCTCCTTACGGGGGGCGGGATCCTCCTGCCCCTTTTCTACCTGGTCCTAAGGGCCTGGGAGGGGGAAGCCAGTGCCCTGAGGGAGATCCTCCTCCGCCCCAAGAACCTGGAACTCCTGGGCAACACCCTGGCCCTTCTCCTTTCCGTCCTCCTTTTGGCCACCGCCCTTGCCCTGCCCGCCGCCTTCCTCACCACCCGGACGGACCTCTGGGGAAAGCGCCTTCTCACCCTTCTCCTCGCTCTCCCCTTGGCGGTGCCGGGGTACGTGGGGGCCTATGTCCTCCTTGCGGCCACGGGGCCCGGCGGGCTTCTCCCCTTGCCTAGACCCGAGGGCCTCTGGGGGGCCACCTTGGCCTTGGGGTTCACCACCTACCCTTACCTCTTCCTGGGCCTACGCTCGGCCTTCCTTGGCCTGGACCCGAGCCTCGAGGAGGCGGCCCGCACCCTGGGGCTTTCCCCCGGGAGGGTCTTCCTCTGGGTGGTCCTCCCCCAGCTCCTGCCCGCCCTGCTTTCCGGAGCGTTGGTGATTGGGCTACACGTGGTGGGGGACTTCGGCACGGTGAGCCTCTTCCGCTACGAGACCCTTTCCTACGCCATCTACCTCCAGTACCACGCGGCCTTTGACCGGGTGTACGCGGCCTGGCTGGCCCTCCTCCTCCTCGGCCTCACGGGGGGGCTTTTGGCCCTCGAGGGCCTCCTCCTCCGCCGCCTGAGTCTGGCCCGAACGGGCAAGGGAACCCCCCGCTCCCCCAAGCCCCTCTCCCTAGGCCCTTGGAAACCCCTAGCCTACGCCTTCCTCCTCACCCCGCCCCTTCTCGGCTTAGGGTTTCCCCTTTGGGCCCTTTTCCACCTGGCCAGGCGTTTCCCCGAGGAGGCTGCGGGTCACCTCGGGGAGGCCTTGGTCCATTCGGGCCTCGCCGCAGGGCTTGCCGCCCTGCTGGCCGTGGGCATGGCCCTGCCCATAGCCTACCTCCGGGTGCGCCACCCCTCTTGGGCCTCCCAGGCCCTGGAGCGCCTGGCCTATTTGGGCTACACCATCCCCCCCTTGGCCTTGGCCCTGGCCTGGATCTTCTTTAGCCTTAAGGCCGTGCCCTTCCTCTACGGCACCCTCTCCCTTTTGGTCCTCGTCTTGGCCTTTCACCTCCTGGCCGAGGCCTTGGGGCCCATCCGGGGGGCGCTTTACCAGGTGCCGGCCCGCCTCGAGGAGGCGGCGAGAACCCTTGGGGACACGCCCACCCGGGCCTTTTTCCGGGTGACCTTCCCCCTCCTTTGGCGGGGGGCGGCCGCGGGGCTGGCCTTGGCCTTTATCGGTGGGGCCAAGGAGCTTCCCATCACCCTCCTCCTCGCCCCCTTGGGCTACGCCACCTTGGCCACCCGGGTCTACGGCTACACCCAGGAGGCCATGTTTAGGGAGGCTGCGCCCTTTGCCCTCCTGATCGTCCTCCTTTCTGCGGGTTTTGTGGGGGTAACCCTATGGACGGAACGCCGCTACTGGTCCTAAAGGGCATCCGAAAGCGCTATGGGCCCCACGAGGTCCTCAAAGGGGTGGACCTGGAGGTCTACCCCGGGGAGATCCTGGCCCTCCTCGGACCCTCAGGATGCGGCAAGACCACCCTCCTTCGGATAACGGCGGGGCTAGAAAACCCGGACCAAGGGGAGGTGCTCCTCGAGGGGAGGCCCATCACCCACCTGCCCCCGGAGAAGCGGGGTCTAGGGTTTGTCTTCCAGGACTACGCCCTCTTCCCCCACCTTACCGTCCTTGGGAACGTGGCCTTTGGCCTTCGGGGGAAGGGCCGGATAGGGGAGGCCCTGGCCCTTTTGGACCAGGTAGGCCTCACCCTTTTCAAGGACCGCAAGCCCCATGAGCTTTCGGGAGGGCAGCAGCAACGGGTGGCCCTGGCCCGGGCCCTAGCCCCAAGGCCCAAGCTTGTCCTCCTGGACGAGCCCTTCTCCAGCCTGGACGCCGGGCTACGCGCGGCCACCCGGGAGGAGGTGCGGCGGATCCTCAAGGAAAGGGGCACGGCCGCCCTCCTCGTGACCCACGACCAGGAGGAGGCCCTCTCCTTTGCGGACCGCCTAGGGGTCCTAAGGGGAGGGAGGCTCGAGCAGGTGGGCACCCCCGAGGAGGTCTACCTCAGGCCCAAGACCCCCTTCGTGGCCCAGTTCCTGGGCCGGACCAACCTCATCCCCGGGGAGGCCAAGGGGAGGTACGCGGAAACCTGCCTAGGCCGGGTTCCCCTGGCCACGCCCGCCCAAGGGCCCGTCCTCCTTTCCCTCCGCCCCGAGGCCCTGGACCTAGTCCCTTGGGGGGAGGGGGAGGCCCTGGGCCAGGTCGTGGCCCGGGAGTTCAAGGGGCACGACCTCACCTACCGGGTGCGGGTGGGCAACCGGGAGATCCTGGTCCAGGAAGGCCCGGGCTGCCCCTTCCGCCCAGGGGACCGGGTGGGGATCCGGGTGGTGGGGGAAGGGGTGGCCCTGGAAAAGCGGGAAAGCCCCACCCCTAAGGGGATGGGCCAGTAGGCCTAAGATAGGCCTCGTGCGGCGGATCCTCATCCTCTGCGAGTACGACGGCTCGGGGTTTTCCGGGCTTCAGCGGCAAAAGGGCCTGCGCACGGTCCAAGGGGAGTTGGAAAAGGCCCTCGAGGCCATCGGGGGGAAAGGGGCGGTGGCCGCAGGGCGCACGGACCGGGGGGTCCACGCCCTGGCCATGCCCTTCCACTTTGACCTCGAGGGGAGGATCCCCCCAGAAAACATCCCCCAGGCCCTGAACCGCCTCCTCCCCGAAGACCTCAAGGTCCTCCAGGCGGAGGAGGTCGCCCCCAGCTTCCACGCCCGCAAGGACGCCCTTTCCCGCCACTACCTCTACCGCGTCCTCCTTAGGCCCCACCCCTCCCCCCTCCTCCGGCACCGGGCCCATTGGGTGCGCCCCCCCCTGGACCTCGAGGCCATGGGGGAGGCCCTGGGTTACCTCCTTGGCACCCACAACTTCCTGGGCTTTGCCCGGGAGGAAACCCGGGAAGGAAGGAGAACCCTCCTGGAGGCCCGCTTGGAGACCCGGGAGGAGGCCTGGGGCCTCGAGGTCCACCTGCGCTTTAAGGGGCTAAGCTTCCTGCGGGGCCAGGTCAGGGGGATGGTGGGGACCCTCCTCGAGGTGGGCAAGGGGAAGCGGCGGCCGGAAAGCCTGGAGGAGATCCTAAGGACCGGGGACCGGCGCCTGGCCGGTCCCACGGCCCCACCCCACGGGCTTTACTTCGTGGAGGCCTCCTACCCTCCGGAAAAGCTCAAAGCCGGCTCCTCGGATCCAGGGCGTCCCTAAGCCCGTCCCCCAGGTAGTTGAAGGCCAAAACCGTGATGAAGATCATGAACCCCGGGGGCAGGGCCAGCCAAGGGGCGGTGAAGATGTACTCCTGGGCGTTCGTCAGCATGTTGCCCCAGGTGGCCACAGGGGGCTGGATGCCAAAGCCCAGGAAGGAAAGGGCCGCCTCCACCAGGATGGCCGAGCCCACCTGCAAGGTGGCCTGGACGATCAAGGGGGCCACGGTACCTGGCACCAGGTGGCGGAACATGATCCGGGCGTCCGAGGCCCCCAGGGCCCGGGCGGCCATGGCGTAGTCCTGCTCCCTCAAGGAGAGGATATTCCCCCGCACCAGCCTGGCCGTGCCCAGCCAACCGAAAAGGACCAGGATGAGGATGATGATGAACACGCTTGCCGCCTCCCCGAAAACCCCCTGGGCCCACCGCCCCACGGGAGCCTGGGGGTCCCTGAGGAAGGCGGAAAGGACAAGGAGAAGGGGCAAGGTGGGGATGGTGAGCATGAAGTCGATGAGGCGGCTGATGAGGACGTCCAGGTCCAGCCGAATGGCCCCAAAAAGCCCAAACCAGAAGGCCCAAAGGCTTAAGGCCAGGGCTAGGCCAAAGCCCACATACCCCGTCCAGGCCCCGGCGGCAACCGCCTCCCGGGCCAGGGTCCAGGCCACGGACAGGAAAAGGTAAAGGGCCCCATAGTAAAGCCCCCAAGAGAGCACCCGCCAAAGGGCAAAGGGCCAGGGGTAAAACCCTTCCCTTTCCCGGCGCAAAGGCCCCAGGTAAAAGCGGAGGGGCCGGCCCGCAAAGTAACCGGCCAAGGTTCCTAGGATCGTCCCAAGGAGGACGCTGGAAAGGGCTACGGAAAACCCCACGAGGAGGGAGATCCGGGCACCGTAGATGATCCGGGAGAGGACATCCCGCCCTAGGTCATCCGTACCCAAGAGGTGCTCCCGGGAGGGCGGGTTGAAGTAGTACTGGCCCACATCGGGGCCCGTAGGCTGGGCCGTGGGGTCGTAAGGGGCGATGTAGGGGGCGAAGATGGCCATGAGGATGAGGAGCAGGATAACCACCAAGCCCCCCATAGCCAACCGGTGCCGCCGAAAGCGGCGCCAGAAAAGGGCCCAGGATGTGCGGTTGGATTGCGAAAGGGAAGTCATCCTCCCTCCTTAGCTGTAACGAATCCGGGGATCCACCACAGCGTAGGCCAGATCCGCAAGGAGGTTGAAAAGGGCAGTCATCAAGGCCAAAAAGGCCAAGGCAGCCATGGCCACGTTGTAGTCCTTCTCCACCAGGGCATCGAAGATGGCCCGGCCCATCCCCGGATAGCTGAAGATGGTCTCGGTAATGGTGGCCCCACCTAATACCCCGGGGATGGCCAACCCCACCAGGGTGACGATGGGGATCAGGGCGTTCCGAAGGGCGTGCTTGTAGAGGACCACCCGCTCGGAAAGCCCCTTGGCCCGGGCGGTACGGATGTAGTCCTGGGAGAGGACCTCGAGGAGGCTCGCCCGCATGAACCGGGTCCATTCCGCCATCTGCAGAGCCGAAAGGGTGAGTACCGGCAGGATAAGGTGCCAAGCCCACTGGCCCAAAAAGGCCCATAGGCTCAAGGTCCCTGAGCGGACGTCCTCCCAAAGCACGGAAGGCACGCCCCCCGTGGGAAACTGGGGAAAACCCGGGATGCGCTCGGGGAGGACGATGGCAAAAAGGTAGAGGAGGAGGATACCCAAAACGAAGACCGGCATGGAAAAGCCGATAAAGGTGAGGAAGGTGATGGCATAGTCCGCAAGGGAATACTGGCGCACCGCAGAGAAAACCCCTACGGGAATGGCCACGAGAAGGGCCAAGGTGAGGGCCAGGCCCGAGAGGAGGAGGGTTTTGGGAAGCCGCTGGACAAAAACATACTCTGCGGCAGGAATCCCGTAGGTGCGGCTATACCCGAGATCCCCCCTCAGGGCCCGGCCCAACCACTTGAAGTAACGGATATGGATGGGCTGATCCAGGCCGTAGGCCCGCTTCAGGGCCTCAAATTGCTCGGCCGTCAATCTGGGGTTCTGCCGCTTGAGTTCTTCCAGGGGATCCCCAGGTTGCAAGGCGAGCAGGGCGTAGATGACCACGCTCGCCGCAAAGAGGAGGGGAACCATCTGGAGAAGCCTGCGCACCGTGTAGGCCCACACCGCTGACCTCCCTCCACCAGCAAAACCCGCTGGGCCTTAAGGCCCAGCGGGCACTATACCACCCAGGCTACTTTCCGAGGGTCCGGGCGTACTTGGCCTGGTCCCACCGCTTCACGGCCCCCCGGCTTTCCCACCCGATCTCCCAGGCGTTCCAGCCAGGGTAACCAAAGCCGCCGGAGTAAGCGCTCGCTACGTAGTTCACGAGGCCCTTGCGGACCACGTAAGGGGTGGAGCGGAAGTAAAGGGGAAGGGCAGGAAGCTCCCTCGCCCAGATCTCCTGGGCCCGGGCGAAGAGCTGGGCCCTCCGCTCGGGGTCAAACTCCAGGACAGCCTGGCTCGTGAGCCGGTCGAACTCGTCGTTCCGCCAGCCCCCGATGTTCTGTCCCTGGTAGTTGTTCTCCTTGGTAGGCACCTGGATGGCCCCGGTGTTCAAGTTACGGTACTGGAAGAGGGAGCCATCTTCCTTTAGGCTAGAGACCCAGGCGAACTCGAACATCCCCGTCCACCTGCACTCGCTCGCCCTTTGGATGAAGTCATCCGCAAAGACCACCGCGCTCGGGGCGTTGTTGATCTTGATGGCGATCCCCACCTGCTTGAGGTTCTCCCCAAAGAACTGCTGGGTCCGCTCGCGGACGACGTTCCCCGCGGTGGTCACGAACTCGATCTCAAAGCGTACGGTCCGGCCCTCCACGGTGCGCTGGAGGATCCCATCGGGCCCAGGACGCCAACCCAGTTCCCGGAGGAGCTCCTTGGCCTTTTCGGGGTTGTACTCGTAGCGCTGCACCTTGTCGTGGTAAAGGGGGTTCACGGGAGCGATCCAGGTGTGGGCCACGGGCTGGAGACCCTCAAAGAAGGCCTTGACCAAGCCCTCCCGGTTCATGGCATAGAGAAGGGCTTGGCGGGTACGCACGTCGTTTAGGCCCAGGTCCCGAACGGCCTGGCAGTTTTCAAACTTGTTGATGTCGATGTGCTCCCAAATGGCCCCAGGCACGAACCAGATGTCAAACCGGCCGGGAGCCCGCCTGGTGAGCTGGGGGCTACGGGCCTGGTCAAAGGTGATGGAGACAAAGGAGGTGGCGTCGATGCTCCCGCCCAGGATGGCCACGAGGAGGGAGTTGGTGTTTTGGATGAAGCGGTAGACCACCTTCTGGACGTACTTGGCCTCGCCGCCTTCGGGCTTGATGGGGAAGTTGGGGTTACGGACCATTTCGATGGAGTTCCCCGGCACCCAGCGCTGGAGCTTGAAGGCCCCCGAGTAGACCATGGCTCCCCGGTTCAGGGCCTGGGGGGTGGCGAATTTCAGGAAGAAGCCCCGGTAAAGCTCGTTGAGCTTCTCCGCGTCCTTGTTGGGGTCTAGCCGGGCAGCTTGGGCCTTCACCTTCTCCCACTCGGGCCCCATGATGTGCTTGGGGGCATAGCCGATGGGGGAGCCGTAGGTATCGTAGTAGTAGGCCGGCTCAAAGATCACGGTGAAGTTGCGGGCATCCTTGACCTTGAGGTTCACCCGCTCCCAGTAATCTGGGTCAGGAACGGCCATGCCCTTGGCTTTCCCCACCTCATAGTAGAAGGCTACGTCCTCGGTGGTGATCGGCTTGCCGTCAGACCACCGGGCATCCGGGCGGAGGGTAAGGTCCATCTCGAGACGCTTCTTGCCCCCACCGATGTCGACAACCCGAAGGCGGCCATTCTGCTGGGTGGGCACCTCGGTGACCAGGACGGGAAAGTTTTGGCTGTTGGCGTCAAAGCCGATGAGGGGCGCAAAGAGGTATTGCTCGATTTCCGCCTTGATGGACTGGGCGCTAATCACGTTGAGGAAATCCCCCGCCAGGACCCGGGGCTCCTGGGAAGCCCCGATGACCAGGCTGTTATCCTGGGGCCCAGCCAGGGCCAGGCCTAGGATCAGGCTTGTGGCAGCAAACCTACCTACCCTCCACATGGCTTCCTCCCTTTAGGTGGCACTCCCCTGAAGGCCGGCTCTATTATATTGCCCCAAGACCCAAGGTCAATGGGCGGTCAAGGCCTAACCCCCACAGGCCGAGCCCCCGCCGCTTTCCTTGGGCCGGAAAGAGTGGCCACAGCCGCAGGTGCTCGCCGCATTGGGGTTATGGACGGTGAACCCGCCCCCCATCAGGTTATCCACCCAGTCGATCTCTGCCCCCACGAGGTAGGGCAAGGAGAGGGGATCCACCACCAGGCGCACCCCGTGCATCTCCACGAAGGTATCCCCCTCTAGGGTGCGCTCGTCCACCGCCATCCCGTATTGGAAACCCGAGCACCCTCCTGACTTCACGTAGACCCGGATGGCCGCCTCCTCCTTGCCGTAACGGGCCAGGATCTCCTTGGCCCGCTCCGCGGCCAAGGGCGTGATGCGGATCACCGCTTCCTCTACCATGCGCCTAAACCCCCGCTTGCAGCCTAGCAGGGGGTGCCACAGGAGAATGTACCCAAGGTTCCATAATAAAGGCATGGAAATCATCCCCATCCAAGAGGCCCTTAAGGCCAAGGGGATCGATGGGTGGCTCCTCTACACCTTCGGGCAAAGCAATCCCTTGGCCCTCGAGGCCCTGGGCCTGAGGGGGGCCCACCTCACCCGGCGCCTGGCCTACCTCATCCCCAAGGAGGGGGAACCCCTCCTCCTCGGCCACGCCATCGAGGCGAGCCTTCTCCCCTCCCTCCCCGGAAGGCGGCGCCTCTACCACTCCTGGCAGGGCTTCCTCGAGGGGCTTGAGGAAGCCCTAAGGGGCCTAAGGCGCCTGGCCCTGGAGTACGTGCCCGGGGGGCAGATCCCTTACCTTTCCCGGGTGGACGGGGGAACGGTGGACCTCCTCCGGGGGATGGGGCTGGAGCTCGTCTCCTCTTGGCCCCTTCTCCTCCTCCTCCAAACCTGGGATGGGGAAAAACTCAAGGCCCACAAGGAGGCGGCCTTGGGGCTTGCTAGGGCCAAGGAGGAGGCCTTGGCCTTCCTAAAGGCCCACCCCAAGGCCACGGAAAGGGAGGTCCAGGCCCTCTTGCAAAGGACCCTAGACCGCCTAGGCCTGGTCTACGACCACCCCCCTATGGTGGCCTTTGGCCAAAACAGCGCAAACCCCCACCACGCCCCCGGGGATAAGGCCCTGGAGGAGGGGGACGTGGTCCTCCTGGACCTTTGGGCCAAGGTGCCCGGAGGGGTGTACGCGGACCTCACCTGGATGGCCGGGCTTAGGCCCCCTGAGGCCGCCCACCGGGCCTTCCGGGCGGTGGCCCAGGCCCGGGATGAGGCCCTCCGCTTCCTCGAGGAGGCCTACCGGAAGGGCCTCCACCCCAAGGGCTACGAGGTGGACCGCCTGGCCCGGAGGGTGCTGGAAAGGGAAGGGTATGGGGCCCATATCCGCCACCGCACGGGGCATAACCTAGGGGAAGAGGTCCACGGGTCCGGCCCCCACCTGGACGACCTGGAAAGCCACGACTTCCGCCCCCTGGTGCCGGGGCTGGCCTTTACCGTAGAACCCGGGGTTTACCTCGAGGCCTTCGGGGTGCGGACGGAGGTGGACGTCTACCTCCATCCCCATGGCCCCGAGGTCACCACCCCTATCCAGGAAGACCTTACCCTTCTTGAGGTGGTATCTTAAGGGGCGGCATGGACCGCCCCCTCTTGGTCTTCAGCGGCCAGTCCAACCGGCCCCTGGCCCAGGCCATCGCCGAGGCCTTAGGCCTCCCCTTAGGGCGGAGCACCACCTTGCGCTTTGCCAATGACAACCTGTTCGTGCGCTTTGAGGAGAGCTTAAGGGAAGGGGATGTCTTCCTCATCCAGTCCTTTACCCCTCCGGTCCAGGACCACCTGATGGAGCTCCTCATGATGATCGATGCGGCCAAGGGGGCAAGCGCCGCGAGGGTCACTGCGGTGATCCCCTACTTCTCCTATGCCCGTAGCGACAAAAAGGACGCCCCCCGGATCTCCATCACCGCCCGCCTCATCGCCGACCTCCTCCAGACCGCGGGGGCCGACCGGGTCCTCACCATGACCCTCCACTCTCCCCAGGTCCACGGCTTCTTCAAGATCCCCGTGGACCACCTCTCCGCAGAACCCGTCCTCGCCAACTACTTCGCCACCCGGGTGGACCTGGAGAACGCGGTGGTGGTGGCCCCCGACGCGGGGAACCTCAAGAGGGCAAGCGCCCTGGCCAGGCGGTTGGACCTGCCCCTGGCCTTTATCGACAAGGAGAGGGTTTCGGACACCGAGGTCCGGGTGCGGATGCTCGTGGGGGAGGTGGAGGGAAAAACCGCCCTCATCGTGGACGACGAGATCTCCACCGGAGGAAGCCTGGTGGAGGCGGTAGAGGCCCTCATGCAGGCCGGGGCCAAGGAGGTCTACGCCGCGGCCACCCACGGGGTCTACGTGGGCCCGGCCCTGGAGAGGATCGCAAGGAGCCCGGTCAAGGAGGTGGCGGCCACGGACACCTGCCCCCCCAAGGAGGGGCCCAAGCTCCGCTGGCTCACCGTGGCCCCCCTCTTCGCAGAGGCCATTTGGCGGATCCACAGGGGGGAGTCCGTCTCCAGCCTTTTCACCTAAGGGTTATGGAAAAGCTTACCCTAGCCGGCCTCCCCGTCTTGGCTAAGGTCCCCAAGAACCCCAAGGCCCTCCTCCTTGCCCTCCACGGCCTACAGGGGTCCAAGGAGCATATCCTAAGCCCCCTTTCGGGCTACCTCGAGGCGGGGTACCTCCTTCTAGCCTTCGACGCCCCCCGGCACGGGGCAAGGGGAGGCCCCCCGCCCTCGGGGAAGGATCCGGACTACGTGGAGGCCTTTTACCGGGTGGCCCTGGAGTACGCAGAAGAGGCCTTCCGGGTGGCCGAGGAGGCCCAAAGGGCCTTCGGCCCCCTGCCCCTTTTCCTCGCCGGGGGGAGCATGGGGGCCTTTGTGGTCCACCTCCTCCTCGCCCGGGGCTTTCCCGCCCGGGCGGCCTTGGCCTTCATCGGAAGCGGCCTGCCCATGCGTCCCCCCAAGGGCACCCCTATCCAAGACCCCAGGGTCCAGGCCCTGTACGAAAACCCTCCCGCGGCCCAAGGGGAGGCCTACCGAGGGGTACCCCTCCTCCACCTCCACGGGAGCCGGGACCTGGTGGTGCCCCTTAGGCGGATGGAGGAGACCTTGGAGCGCCTTAGGCCCTACTACCCCGAGGGGCGGCTTGCCCGCTTCGTGGAGGAGGGAACAGGCCACACCCTTACCCCCCTTATGGCCCGGGTGGGGTTGGCCTTCCTAGAGGCCTGGGCCTGATGGTCCTCGTGGGCCTAAAGGGCTACCGGGGATACCCCGGAGGGTTTAAGGCCTACCGGCGAGCCTTCCCTACGGTGGAACTCTCCTGGTGGCACCGCCTTCCCGACCCCCAGGTGGTGGCCCGGCTTCGGGCCCTAGCCCCCCCTGGGTTTCGCTTCAGCGTCTTTGGGCACAAGCACCTCACCTTCCGCCCCTCAGGGGAGGAAAGGCGAGTGCTTCGGCGGCTCCTTCGCCGCTTCCGGGCCCTCGGGGAGAAAGGAGGGGCGGTGCGCCTCCTGGTGCCCGAGGGGGTGGAGACCCTCGAGGCCTGGCTAGGCCTCCTGGAGGCGGTAGAGGAGGAGGTGGGCCGGGTTCCCCTGGCCTTCCAGGCCCAAGGGAGGGCCAAGGACCTGCTCAAGGAGCGGGGTTACGCCCTGGTCAACGAGGCAGGAGGACCCCTCCTCTACCTCTTGGACCCGGCGGAGGTTCCGGAGGGGGAGGGGTTCGCCTACTTCACAGCCCTGCCAGGAGGACCTACACTTGGGGAGGAGGCTGAGCTCGCTTGAGGACATCCCGCCTTTCCCCCAAAGAGGCAGAGGAAACCTACCTGGTCCCCTACTGGAGCGGGGGGTTTTTCCGGATCGGCGAGGACGGGGAGCTCGAGGTCACCCCCTTGGGGCCCGAAGGCCCTAGGGCCTCCCTAAAGGAGATCGTGGAGGCCCTGAGGGACGAGGGGCGTCCCCTCCCCATCCTCCTCCGCTTTCCCCAGATCCTCGAGGCCCGGGTGCGGGACCTGAACGAGGCCTTTGCCCGGGCCATGGAGAAGTACGGCTACACGGGAGGCTACCGGGGGGTCTACCCCGTCAAGGTGAACCAGAGGCGGCTGGTCCTGGAGACGGTGGCCCGGGCGGGCCGCCCCTACGCCTACGGCCTTGAGGCGGGGTCCAAGGCGGAGCTGGCCCTCATCCTGGCCCAGGACCTCTCCGAGGAGGCCCTCATCACCACCAACGGCTTCAAGGACGACGACTTCATCCGCCTGGCCCTTATGGGGAGGAAGCTTGGGCGGAAGGTGATCCTCACCCTGGAAAAGTTCGCGGAGCTTCCCCGGGTGATCCGCCTAAGCCGGGAGCTAGGGGTGGAGCCCTGGATAGGGATCCGCTACAAGCTCAAGGCCAAGGGGGCGGGGCAATGGGAGGCCTCAGGGGGGGAAAACGCCAAGTTCGGCCTTACCACCCCCGAGATCGTGCGGGCGGTGGAGCTGCTGAGGGAAGAAGGCCTCCTCCACACCCTGGTCATGCTCCACACCCATATCGGCAGCCAGGTCACGGACATCCGCAAGATCAAGGCCGCGGTCCGGGAAGCAGCCCAAACCTACGTGCAGCTCAGGCGGCTTGGGGCTCCCTTGGCCTACCTCAACCTGGGCGGGGGGCTGGCCGTGGACTACGATGGGTCCAAGACCAACTTCTACGCCTCCGCCAACTACACCCTCTCCGAGTACGCGGAGGACCTGGTCTACGTGACCAAGGAGGCCGTGGAGGCAGGGGGCGAGCCCCACCCCACCCTGGTCACGGAGTCGGGCCGGGCGGTGACCGCCTACCACAGCGTCCTCGTGCTAGAGGTCACGGACGTCATTACCCCTCCTGGGGAAACCCCCCCAAGCCCACCCCCCAAGGAGGCCCACCCCCTGGTGCACGAGCTTTGGGAGGGCCTGGAGAGCCTAGGCCCCAAAAACTTCCGCGAGGTCTACCACGACGCCTTGGCGGACAAGGAAACCCTCCAGACCCTTTACGACCTGGGCCTGGTCTCCTTGAGGGACCGGGCCTTGGCGGAGGAGATCTTCTACCACCTAGCCCGCAAGGTCTACGCCCTCGCCCAAAGCCTCCCCTACCCCATGGACGACCTCGAGGACCTAGAACGCCTCCTTGCGGACAAGCTGGTCTGCAACTTCTCCATCTTCCAAAGCCTTCCCGACGCCTGGGCCATCCACCAGCTTTTTCCCATCGTCCCCCTAAGCCGCCTGGATGAACCCCCCACCCGCAGGGCCACCCTGGTGGACATCTCCTGCGATTCGGACGGCAAGATCGACCGCTTTATTGACCTCCACGACGTGCGCCACACCCTACCCGTGCACGCCCTAAGGCCCGGGGAAACCTACTACCTGGGGGTGTTCCTGGTGGGGGCTTACCAGGACGTGCTGGGAAGCAGCCACAATCTCTTTGGGCAGGTGGGGGAAGCCCACGTGCGGGTGGAGGAGGAGGGTTTTGCCATCGAGCGCTTCGTAGGGGGGGAGAGCGCGGAAAAGGTCATCGAGAAGATGGGCTTCACCGCGCGGGAGCTTTTCCTAGGGATAGAAAGGCTGGTGCGCCAAAGCCGCCTTTCCCCTGCGGAAAAGGGCGATTTCCTCGAGGGATACACCCGGGAGCTACAAGGGTACACCTACCTCGAGGAGCGGAGCTAGCCCGCGCATCTTCGTCCCCCACCAAGGGGGCCTGATACCCTTTACTTTTGGTTCCTGCGCCCTCAGATTCCCAAAAAACTTCACAGGAACTTTTCTACCGGGGCCCCCATGCGGGCCCCAAGCCCGCATGGGGTGGTATAAGGGGCCTAAAGCCCAGCCTCCCGCCTCAAGGCCTCCACCCGGTCCGTGGCCTCCCAGGGGAAGCCCTCCCGGCCGAAGTGGCCGTAGGCCGAGGTGGGGGTGTAGATGGGGCGGAGGAGGTCTAGCTCCTCGAGGATGGCGAGGGGCCTAGGGTCAAAGAGGCGGGCCACGATCTCCGTAAGCTTCTCGTCAGGAAGGCGCCCGGTGCCGAAGGTCTCCACCCTTAGGGAGACGGGCCGAGCCTTCCCGATGGCGTAGGCCAGCTCCACCAAGGCCCTCCTGGCGAGCCCTGCGGCCACCAGGTTTTTGGCGATGTAGCGGGCGTAGTAGCTTGCGGAGCGGTCCACCTTGGTGGGGTCCTTCCCGCTAAAGGCCCCTCCCCCGTGGGGCACCGCCCCCCCGTAGGTGTCCACGACGATCTTCCGCCCGGTAAGGCCGGTATCCGCATGGGGCCCTCCCAGGACAAACCGCCCCGAGGGGTTGATGAGGTACTCCGTCTCCCCCTCCTTGAGGTACTCCGGGGGAATGGCCTTGCGCACGACCTCCTGGATGAGGTCCTCCCGAAGCTGGTCTTGCTCCACCTCGGGGGAGTGCTGGGCGGATAGGACCACGGTCTTGACGTAAAGGGGACGGTCCCCCTCGTAGACCACGGTGACCTGGGCCTTGCCGTCGGGACGGAGGTAGGGCAGGATCCCCGTCTTGCGGACCTCGGCGAGCCGCATGGTGAGGCGATGGGCCAAGGTGATGGGGAGGGGCATGAGCTCAGGGGTCTCGTCCGTAGCGTAGCCGAACATGAGGCCTTGGTCCCCGGCCCCGATCCGATCCTTGGGATCCTGGGACTTGAGGACCCGCCACTCGTAGGAGAGGTTCACCCCGCCCGCAATATCCGGGGACTGTTCGTCGATGGCGGTGAGGACTGCGCAGGTGTCCGCGTCAAAGCCGTATTTGGCCCGAGTGTACCCCACCTCGCGCACCGTCTTACGCACCAGGCCGGGAATGTCCACATAGCCCTTGGTGGTGATCTCCCCGGCCACGAAAACCAGCCCCGTGGTGACCAGGGTCTCCGCAGCCACCCGGGCCTCTTTGTCCTGGGCCAGGATGGCGTCCAGGATGGCGTCCGAGATCCGGTCTGCGAGCTTATCCGGGTGTCCCTCGGTTACCGATTCGGACGTGACGAGCCGCAACCTCTCCACCTCCTCCCTGCCCCTAAGGGCAACCCCCCGAGTATACCACCCCCTTATGATGGCCCCTGGTGAAGGAGGCGGGAAGGCCCATCGGCGTCTTTGACTCCGGGGTGGGGGGGCTTACGGTCCTCACCGCCCTGAGGCGGGCCCTGCCCGGGGAGGATTTCCTCTACTTCGGGGACACGGCCCGGGTGCCCTACGGGGGGAAACCCCTCCCCATGGTCCGGCGCTTTGCCTGGGAGATCGCGGGTTTTTTGCTCAAAAAGGGGATCAAGGCCCTGGTGGTGGCCTGCAACACCGCAAGCTCCGCGGCCCTTCCTGAGCTGGCCCATAGCCTCTCCATCCCGGTCTTTGGGGTACTGGAACCCGCAGCCCGCCTGGCCCGGGACTACGCCAAGGTGGGCCTCATCGGCACCGAGGCCACGGTGGCCAGCGGGGCCTACGAGCGGTACCTGGACCTCTCCTGGAAAAGGGCCTGCCCCCTCTTCGTGCCCCTGGTGGAGGAAGGCCTTTGGGAGGACCCCGTAGCCCTCCTCGTCGCCCAGCACTACCTGGGGGACGCGCCCCAAGACCTCGAGGCCCTCATCCTGGGCTGCACCCACTACCCCTTCCTCAAGCCCACCCTGGAACGGGTCCTCCCCGGGGTGGCCCTCATCGACTCCGCGGAGGCCACGGCAAGACATGTGGCAGAGGCCCTGCGGGGGATGGGCCTCCTCAAGCCCCAAGGGGAGGGCCGGGTGGTCCACTACGTGACGGGGGACGTGGAGCGCTACAAGGCCTTGGCCGAGCGCCTAGGGGTGAGGGTGGAGGAGGTCCACCGGGTGGCCCTCGAGGAGCTTTGATACCACCCCATGCGGGCTTAGGCCAGAACGTAGCTTCGCTGACGCATGGGGGCCCCGGTAGAAAGCCCCTGTGGTCTTTTTGCCGCCAAAAGTAAAGGGTATGAGCCCGACCCAGAGGGCCTCCGGGAGGTCCTCGGGCGCCTTCCTGGGCTAGGCTTCTGCTTTGACCCGGCCCACGCCTGGGTCTTCAGCCGCACAGGGGATCCCCAAGCCTGGCTAGCCCTTAGGCCCCGGCACCACCCAAACGGCACGGATGGCCTCTACGACCGCCACTGGCAGTTGGGCCAGGGCGGGCTAGGCCTGGCCTGGCTTAGGGACCTCGAGGAGGAAGGCCTGGTGGTGGTCCTCCCGAAGACCCCACCCCTTCCCTCCGCTGCCTGGAGGCCCTCCTTGACCGGACCCTGACCCCGGGGGCCTAAACTTAGGGTATGCGCATCCTGGTCACCAACGACGACGGGATCTATAGCCCGGGGCTTTGGGCCCTGGCCCAGGCCGCAAAGGCCTTCGGGGAGGTCCAGGTGGTGGCCCCCTGGACGGAGCAGAGCGGGGCGGGGCACGGGATCACCATCGCCCGGCCCATCCGGGCCCACCCCCACCCTTCCCCCTTCCCCGCCTACCGGGTGGAGGGAACCCCTGCGGACTGCGTGGCCCTGGGGCTCCACCTCTTCGGCCCCGTGGACCTGGTCCTTTCCGGGATCAACCTGGGGAGCAACCTGGGCCACGAGATCTGGCACTCGGGGACCGTGGCCGCGGCCAAGCAGGGGTTCCTCCTCGGGGCCTCGGCCGCGGCCTTCAGCCTCCCCATGAACGGGGAGGACCCGGACTGGGAGAGGCTCGAGCCCTGGGTGGAGCAGACCCTGGAGGTGCTCCTCAGCCTACCCCGCCCCTTCCTGGTCAACGTGAACCTCCCCCAAAAGCCCAAGGGCCTCCTTTGGACCCGGCAGTCCGTGCGGCGCTACGAGGGGTACGTGGTCCCGGGGGAGGACCCCATGGGCCGGCCCCTTTGGTGGTTTGCGGCCAGGCCCCTGGGGGAGGCCGAGGAGGGGACGGACCGCTGGGCCGTGGGCTTGGGCTTTGTGAGCCTCACCCCTTTGCAGCTAGACCTCACGGACGAAAGGGGGCTTTCCCCCACGTATGCTCATCAGCCTGATCATCCCTACCCGCAATCGGCCTAGCCTCCTCCAGGCCGCCCTAAGGAGCCTCCTCCGGCAGACCTACCCCCTTTTTGAGGCGGTGGTGGTGGACGATGGGGAAGGAGAAGGGGTAGAGGTGGTGCAGAGGCTCAAGAACCCCAAGCTCCTGGCCCTCCACCAGCCTGGAAGGGGCCAGGTGGAGGCCCGGCGGAGGGGTCTCAGGGCTGCCCAAGGGGAGGCGGTCCTCTTCCTGGACGACGACGACCTCCTCCTAGACCCCGCCTACCTCTACCGGGCGGCCCGGGCCCTCCGGAAGGGCGGGGTGGTCTACTCGGGGGGGGTCTTCCTCCTTCCCCACGAGGACCTGCCCTATGAGCCCGGGCCCATAGGGGAGGGGCTCCTTAGGGATAACCCCATCCTGGCTTCGGGAAGCGGCCTCCTCAGGAAGGACCTCGAGGACCTGGGGGGGCTAGACCCCAGGATGGGCCACTACTGGGACTGGGACCTTTGGCTTAGGGCCTACCGGGCGGGCCTTCCCTTCCACTACCTGAAGGGGCCCAACGTGGGGGTCCGGGTCCACGGGGGCAACCAAAGCTACGGGGCCCACCTCGAGGAAAGGCGCCGGGACCTCGAGGCCCTAAGGGCCAAGCACGGCCTAGGGCCCCTGGTCCTCAAGGACCACCTCCGCCTCCACCGGGAGCGGCTTGCGGCCTCTGATACCACCCCATGCGGGCTTGGGCCCGCATGGGGGCCCCGGTAGAAAAGTTGCCGGCGCAGGAACCAAAGGGTATAAGGCCCCGGGCCTACCCCTTTAGCCCCAAGACTCCATTCCGAAGGGATCTACCGGGCTAAGCTTAAGGGGATGGAAACCCTTGTCCCTAGGGAGGATTTCCCCCTCCTCGCGGAAAACCCCCAGTGGGTCTACCTGGACTCTGCGGCCACGAGCCAAAAGCCCAAACGGGTCCTCGAGGCCCTAGACCGCTTCTACCGCACGCAAAACGCCAACGTCCACCGGGGAGCCTACCGCCTGGCCCAGATGGCCACGGAGGCCTACGAGGAGGCCCGCCGGCGCCTAGCCCGCTTCCTCGGGGCAAGGCCCGAGGAGATCGTCTTCGTACGCAACACCACGGAGGCCCTGAACCTGGTGGCCTACGCCTGGGGCCTAAGGCACCTCAAGGAGGGGGACGGGATCCTGGTCACGGAGATGGAGCACCACGCGGGCCTCGTGCCCTGGCACCTGGTGGCGGGGCTCACGGGGGCCCGGATCCGGGCCATTCCCCTTACGGAGGAGGGCAGGCTGGACCTCTCGGGGCTGGACGAGCTCCTGGACGGGGCCAAGGTGGTCTCCTTAGTCCACATGTCCAACGTCCTCGGCACCATCAACCCCGTCTCCGAGATCGCCCAAAGGGCCAAGGCCGCGGGGGCCCTCATGGTGGTGGACGGAGCCCAAAGCGCCCCCCACCTCCCCGTGGACGTCAAGGCCCTAGGAGTGGACTTCTTCGCCCTTTCCGGGCACAAGATGCTGGGGCCTACCGGGGCAGGGGTCCTCTATGGGCGCTATGAGGTCCTGGAGGGCCTCATGCCCTTCCTGGGTGGGGGGGAGATGATCCGGGAGGTCCACCTGGACCGCTCCACCTACGCCCCCCCGCCCCAGCGCTTCGAGGCCGGCACCCCCCCCGTCGCGGAGGCGGTCGCCCTTGGGGAAGCCGCGGCCTACCTCATGGAGATCGGCATGGAAAGGGTCTTCGCCCACGACCGGGAACTCCTCCTTTACGCCCTAGGGCGCCTGGAGGAGGTGCCCCACCTCAAGGTCTATGGCCCCCGAGGGGAGGACCGGGGCGGGGTAATCCCCTTCACCCTGGGCCGCCTCCACCCCCACGACCTGGCCACCCTCCTGGACGCGGAGGGCATAGCGGTGAGGGCCGGGCACCACTGCGCCCAGCCCCTCCACCGGAAGCTGGGGCTTGTCGCCACCGCCCGGGCAAGCTTCTACCTCTACAACACGAAGGAGGAGGTGGACCGCTTCGTGGAGGCCCTCCTTACCCTCACCCACCGCTACCGGGCCTGGCTATAATGGAGGGGTCCATGGGCCTTTTGGAGGAGATCTACCGGGAGACCATCCTCGAGCACTACCAGCGCCCGAGGAACTATGGCCCCTTGCCGGAGGCCAACCGCCGGGCGGGGGGCACGAACCCTTCCTGCGGGGACCAGGTGGAGGTGGCCTTGCGCCTCGAGGGGGACCTCATCGCGGACATCCGCTTCCAAGGCCAGGGCTGCGCCATCAGCACCGCAAGCGCCTCCCTCATGACGGAGGCGGTGAAGGGCAAACGGGTGGCGGAGGCCTTGGACCTCCTCGCCCGCTTCCAGGCCCTGGTGGTGGAGGGCAAGGAGGACCCAACCCTAGGGGACCTCCTGGCCCTCAAGGGGGTGGCCCGCCTACCCGCCCGGGTGAAGTGCGCCACCCTAGCCTGGCACGCCCTGGAGGAGGCCTTGCGTTGAGGCGGTACCCGGCCCACCGGATCACCCCCCTCCTCGTGCGGTACCCGGACCTGATGGCCGCCTGGAAGGAAGCCGCCCAGGCGGGCCGCATCCGGGCAGAGACCCGCAAGGGGGAGAACTGGGTGGTGGTGGAGGATCCCCCCCTGATCGCCCGGCTCAAGGCCTTGGGGATAGAAGGGGAGGAGGTGGACTAGTGCGGGGCTTGGTGTTCCTCCATGCCTTTCCCTACTCGGGGAAGATGTGGGCGGGGGAGGTGGCCTATTTCCGGGGCCGGCTTCCCCTTCTCGCCCCGGACTACCTGGGCCTTTCCCTGGGGGAGGCTGCGGAAAAAGTGCTAAGGGAGATGGAGGAGGCCGGGCTTGAGGAGGCGGTCTTCGTGGGCCTTTCCATGGGGGGGTACCTGGCCTTTGAGCTTTGGCGGAGGGCTAAGGAGCGCTTCCTGGGCCTGGTCCTTGCGGACACGAGGGCCAAGGCGGACTCCGAGGAGGCCCGAAGGCAGCGCTACGCCCTAAGGGAACGGGTCTTGGCGGAAGGGGTGGGCTTCCTCCCGGAGGCCCTCCTCCCGGGCCATCTCGGGGAGACCACCCGCAGGGAAAGGCCCGAGGTGGCCGAAAAGGCCAAGGCCCTCATCCTCGAGGCCAGCCCCGAGGGGGTGGCCCGAAGCCTCGAGGCCCTGGCCCAAAGGCCCGACTCCACCCCCCTTCTCCCGGAGATCGGGGTTCCCGCCCTGGTCCTCGTGGGGGAGGAGGACACCCTCACCCCCCCGGAGGAGGCCAAGGCCCTGGCCCGGGCCCTCCCCCAGGCCCGGGCCCTCATCCTCCCCGAGGCGGGGCACCTCGCCAACCTGGAAAACCCCCTGGCCTTCCGCACCGCCCTTTTGGGCTTCCTCGCGGAGATCCTCTAGTCCTCAGGGCGGGGCTCCCGGGCCATGAGGAGGGCCAGGGCCTCCTTGGGGCTTAGGCCCTCGTAGAGGACCCGGTAGACGGCCTCGGAGATGGGCATCTCCAGGCCCGACCGCAACCGCCAGTCCCTGACCGCCCTTACGGTGTAAAGCCCCTCCACCACCCCATGGGCCTCGAGGTGGGCGGGGTCCCCCCCCTGGGCCAGCCTCTCCCCTGCCCCCCGGTTCCGGGAATGGCGGCTATAGGCGGTGGCCAGGAGGTCCCCAAGGCCCGAAAGCCCATAGAAGGTATCCGCCCGCCCTCCTAAGGCCGTCCCGAAGCGGACCATCTCCTTAAGCCCCCGGGTGAGGAGGGCGGCCTTGGCGTTGTCCCCTAGGGCTAGGCCATCCGCAAGCCCCGCGGCCAGGGCCAGGACGTTCTTCAGGGCCCCTCCGAGCTCTACCCCCCTTTGGTCCTCGCTCGTGTAGACCCGAAAGGAGGGCCCATGGAAGAGGCCCTGGGCCAAGGCCGCCACCTCCATAGGCCCCGCCACCACCGTGGCCGTGGGGAGGAAGCGGCCCACCTCCTCCGCGTGGTTGGGACCGGAAAGGACGGCCACCTCCCTCCCCGTGAGGTCCCGGATGACCTCGCTTGGGGTCCTAAGCTCCCCCTCAAAAAAGAGGCCCTTGGTGGCGGAAAGGTAACGGGGGGCCAAGGGGAGGCCCCTAAGGGCCTCCACCAGGACCCGGGAGGGAAAGGCCACCACCGCAAGGACCGCCCCGGCCAAGGCCTCCTCGGGGTCGGCCGTGGGGTGGAGGCTTGGGGGGAGGAGGACCCCGGGCAGGCGGGGGTTTTCCCGATGGGCCCGCATGGCCAGGGCCCCCTCGGGGCTTCGGGTGAGGAGGGCCGTAGGGATCCCCTTGGCCGCCAGGTGCACCCCCAAGGCCGTGCCCCAAGCCCCCGCCCCCAGGATGGCCACCTTCATAGGAGATGGATCACCTCCCAGGCCTCGTACCAGGCGGCAAGGAGGAGGAAAAGGGCCCCAAGGAAGGCGGAAAGGAGGAGGGCCCTCACCCCCTCCCGGTACCCCGGACCCCGGAGGGTCTTGAGGAAGAGGAGAACCCCCCCGAAGCTCACCAGGATGTAGGCCTGGAGCTCGAGGACCAAGGTGGGGAGGTGGGGGAGGAAGGCCGGGCCCAGGAGGGCCGGGGAGAGGGCCAGGCCGAAGAGGAGGTAGCGGGCCAGGTTGAGGAAGAGGACGGGCAACCCGAGGAGAAGGCCGGGGAGGAGGCCCGTCCAGAGGAGGCCCTGGGTCAGGTTCCAGTAGAAGATCACCCCGGCCAGGGTCATCACCCCCCTCTCCCGGACTCCCTCCAGGCCCAAGGCCTCCAAGGCCCCGGCCAAAAGGGCCTGGAGGGCCCTGGCCAAGGCGGGCTCGAGGTAGGCTAGGAAAGCCCCCAGGGCGAAAAGGCCATAGAGGAGGGCATTGGTCAGGAGGTACACCCCAAGGTGGGCCCGGAGGAGGGCCCAGGCCTCCCCTAGCCAGGCCCTAAGGGGCCCAGGCTGGAGGAGGAGGGCGAGGAGCAAAAGGCTAAGGAGGAGAAAGGCCCACCCTGCGGCCGGGCGGAGGAGGTAGGCCGGGGGGCCCAGGCCCTGGGGACGGAAGGCGATCCCCACGGGGTTTCCCCCCTCCAGGCGCACGACCACCTCCCCGCCCTCTCCCCCTAAGGCCGCGGGGAAGAGGACCCTTTCCCCCTCCACCCGGGGGCGGTCCAGGTTGACCTGGAGGCCCGGAGGAGGCGGGGGGAAGTGGGCGTAGGCCTCGAGGAGGCGGGGTAGCTCCTCCCTGGGGGCCCGGAGGAGGCTTTCCAAAGGCGGGGTGAACGCCCCCCTAAGCCACCCCTTCACGGCCTCCCGGGCCCTCTCCACCTCCCCCAAAGCCCAGGCCTGGGATAGGAGGCCCAAGAGGAAGGCCAAGGCCCAAGGCACGCCTAGACCTCCTCCAAGGGCACCCCCTCCCGGCAGAGGGGGCAGGCTTCCTTAGGGTACTGGGGGACCTCCAGCCGAAGGAGGGCCCGGAAGGGCACCCCGAAGTCCACCCGGCCCCCGCTCCGGTCCACGATGGCCCCCACCCCTACGAGCACCCCGCCCCGGGCCTCTGCGGCCCGGATGGCCTTTCGCACGCTCTCCCCCGTGGTCACCACGTCCTCCACCGCAAGAAAGGGCTCCCCCGGCCGCACGGTGAGCCCCGGCCGGATGGTCATCCCCCCCGGGGCCTTCTCCGCAAAGAGGGCCCGGGCCCCCAAGGCCTTGGCCACGGTAAAGGCCAGGATAACCCCCCCCATGGCCGGGCCGATGACAAACCCCACCCCCACCCCCCGGAAGGCCTCCGCTAGGGCCTTTCCGATGGCCTCCGCATGGGGAGGGTACTGGAGGAGGGTCGCGGACTGGAGGAAAAGGGGGGAGTGGAGGCCCGAGCGCAGGAGGAAATGCCCCTCAAGGAGGGCCCCCGTCTTCCGGTAAAGCTCAAGGACATCCATCCTCCACCCCTCTAAGGAAGCCCTCCGCGGCCTCCAGGGCCCTTTCCAGCTGGGCCTCCCCCCCGGGGTAGAAGAGGGCCCGGCCCACCGCGTTGAGGAGGCCAGGCCCCCTAAGGGGGCTTCCCCCTTGGGCCCCTATCCCGGGAAGGAGGAGGGGAGCCTTGGGGGCCAGGGCCCGCACCGCCCCCACGGCCTCGGGGTAGGTGGCCCCCACCACCATCCCCACCCGGCTCCAGGCCCCCTCGAGGTAAGCCTCCCCCAGGCGGGCTAGGGCCTCCGCCAGGTGGAGGTAGAGGGGCCGGCCCCCTATGGGGAGGTCCTGGAGGAATCCGGAACCGGGGTTAGAGGTCTTGACCAGGACGAAAACCGCCCCCCCTTGGGCCTTGGCCGCCTCGAGGAAAGGCTCCAGGGCATCTAGGCCCAGGTAGGGGTTTACGGTGAGGGCGCTTCCCGGGAAGGCCTCCAGGTAGGCCTGGGCGTAGGCCCGGGCGGTAGGGCCGATATCCCCCCTTTTCCCATCCAGGATCACGGGGAGGCCCATGACCCGGGCCCCGGCCACGAGCTCCCTAAGGAGGCCGAAGCCCTCGGGGCCCAGGGCCTCGAAGAAGGCGAGCTGGAACTTTACCCCGGCAAGCCTCGGGGCCAAGGCCTCCATGAGGGCCAGGGTGTAGCCCCGAAGGCCCTTTAGGGGTTCGGGCCCGTGGAGGGAGGGCCGGGGGTCCACCCCGAGGACCAGGGGAGGGCGGTTTAGGGCCTCTAGGAAATCCATAGGCTTCCCCTTTGGCCGGGCTAGGGGGGATCCCCATACCCCACCCCAAGCCACCCGGCCTGGGCGTACCCATGATACCGGAGCCGGGCCTCCGCCCAGCGGGCGGCCTCGAGGCTTTCCGCCAGGCCAAAGAAGGCGCTCCCCGAGCCCGAAAGGAGGACCCCCCTAAGCCCCAGGCGCCTCAGCCTCCCCTTCACCTCCCGGAGTTCAGGATGGAGGCGGAAGGCCGGGCCCTCCAGGCTATTCCAGTAGGGGGGCTCCTCCCCCCGGGCCAGGGCCTCGAGGATGGCGGGGATGGGAAGCTCAGGGCCTAGGTCCTCCGGGCCCACCGCCCGGTAGACCCGGGCGGTCTCCAGCCTGAGCCCTGGGGAATAGACCACCACGGGCACCCGGGGTCCCCTTAGGGGCCTAAGGACCTCCCCCCGGCCCCGGCCCTCCGCGAAGCCCCCGAGGAGGAAAAAGGGCACGTCCGAGCCCAGGCCCTGGGCCAGGGCGAAGAGGTCCACCCCGCTAGGGTAGAGGGCCTTAAGGGAGAGGAGCACCTGGGCCGCGTCCGAGCTTCCCCCGCCAAGCCCCGCCCCCACGGGCAGGCGCTTTTCCAAGACGATGCGCACCCCCCCTGGAGCCCCTGCGGCCTCGAGGTAGGCCTTGGCCGCCCGGTAGGCCAGGTCCTCCTCCCCAAAGGGCCCCTGGAACTGGAGGCCCTGGGGGATGGGCTCGATCCAAAGCCGGTCCCCAAAGGAAAGGAGGGCGAAAAGGGTGTGGAGCTCGTGGTAACCGTCAGGCCGCTTTCCCAGGAGGGAAAGGCCTAGGTTGACCTTACCGGGGGCTAAGCGTTCCATACCCGGGCCAGGGCCTCGGCCAGGAGGAGGTCCTCGGGGTAGGTGATCTTGAAGGCCGTCCGTTCCCCGGGGACCAGGGCCACGGGGTACCCCAGGGCCTGGACCAGCTGGGCGTCGTCCGTGGCGGAAAGGCCCTTTCCACGGGCCAAGGCGTGGGCCTCCCGGAGGAGGGCGGTGAAGAAGCCCTGAGGGGTCTGGACCAGGCGCAAGGCCTCCCGGGGGAGGGCAGGCCCATAGGTCTCCCCCTGGGCCTGGATCAGGGTGTCGGCCACGGGGAGGACGGGCACCGCGGCCCCTTGGGCCCTCGTGGCCTCAAGAACCCGCCGGATAAGCCCCGGGCTCACGAAGGGCCGGGCCACGTCGTGGACCAGGACCACGGGGAGGCTTGCGGCCTCGAGGAGGCGGGCCACGGACTCCTGCCGGGTCCTCCCCCCCTCCAGAAAGGTGGCCCGCAGGCCCTCTGGGGGCTTGGCCCCAGGAGGAAGGGCCACCAGGACCTCCGCGGCCTCCTGGAAGGCCAAGAGGACCCACTCCAAAAGGGTCCTCCCCCCCACCTCGAGGAAGGCCTTAGGGCCCAGGCCGAGCCTCCTCCCCTCCCCGGCCGCAGGGATGAGGACGGAAACCTCCACGAGGCCATGGTAGCATGGGCCCCGTGAGCCTTCTTGAAGCCCTCCTCCTTGGGGCCGTGGAAGGGGCCACGGAGTTCCTCCCCATCTCCTCCACGGGCCACCTCACCCTTCTCTTCCACCTCCTCGGCCTCCCCATCGGGGAGGACCCCTTCCTCAAAACCTTCCTCATTTCCATCCAGCTTGGGGCCATCCTGGCCGTCCTTACCCTCTACGGGCCAAGCCTCTTCCGGGACCGCGGCCTTTGGTGGCCCATCGGGGTGGCCTTCCTGCCCACGGGCCTCATGGGGTTCCTCCTCTACCCCCTGATCAAGGGGAGGATCCTGGGGAATGAGGGGATCGTGGTAGGGGCCCTCTTCCTCGTGGGCCTGGTCCTTTACTTTGCGGATGGCCTTGCCCAAAGGCCCCGCTACGGAAGCGCCAAGGAGGTGGGCCTTGGGGGGCTTCTCCTCATCGGGTTTTTCCAAGGGCTTGCCGCCCTTTTCCCGGGGACGAGCCGGAGCGGGGCCACCATCCTCGGGGGGCTCCTCGTGGGCCTAAGCCGGAAGGGGGCCGCGGAGTTCAGCTTCCTCCTGGCCATCCCCACCATGGCCATCGCCACGGGGTATGACCTCTACCGGAGTGCGTCCCTCCTCACCCTGGAAAACCTCCACCTCCTTGGGGTAGGTTTCCTGAGCGCCTTTCTCGTGGCCCTCCTCACGGTGCGCTGGATGCTCGCCTGGGTGGGGCGGGTGGGCTTCCGCCCCTTTGCCCTTTACCGCATGGCCTTGGCCCTGGTCTACGCCTACTTCTTCCTCTAATCCTCTAAGCCCGGGCCAGCACCCGGTCCAGGGCCTCGAGGAAGACCCGATAAGGGGCTTCCCGGGCCCCTTCCCCCATGAGCCCTAGGCGCAGGACCTCCCCCTTGGTGGGGCCGATCCCCCCAGCCACCGCCACCCCTTCCTGCCTTAGGGCCCGCACCAGGCGGTCGGCCTCGAGGCCCTTAGGGGGCCGGACCACGAGGACCGTGGGGAGGGGGCTGGCCTTGGGGTAGGGGGTGAAGCCCCGCCCCATAAGCTCCTCTTTAAGCCAGGCGTAAAGCCTCCTCGCCCTTTGGGAGCGGGCCTCGAGGCCCTCCTCCAGGGCCAGGCGCAGGGCCTCGAGGAGGGCGTAGTGGAGGAGGACGGGGGTGGTGTGGTGGTAGCCGCCCCGCTCCCAGTGTTCGGCCACCCGCGCAAAGTCCAGGTACCAGGTCTGCCCCCCCCGGAAAAGCCGCCGCCCCCTGGCGGAAAGGGCAAAGGGGGCGAGGCCCGGGGGAGCGGAGAGGCACTTTTGGCTCCCCGTAAAGGCGTAATCCACCCCTAGCTCCCGCATGGAAAAGGGGAGCATGCCCAAGGTGGTGACCACGTCCAGGAAAAAGGGCACCCCCGCCTCCCGGGCAAGCCGCCCCACGGCCTCCGCGGGGTTCAAGACCCCTGTGCTCGTCTCCCCGTGGACCATGGCGACGAGGCGGTAGGCCTTGGCCTTAAGGGCCCTCTCCACGGCCTCGGGGTCTATGGGTTCATCTGGGGGGAAGGCGAGGACCGTGGGCTCCAGGCGGTGGATCCGGGCCATCTCCGCAATCCTCTCCCCGAAGGCCCCGTTCGCCAGGACCAAAACCGGGCCTTGGCCGAGGTTGGCAAGCCCCGCCTCCATGGCTAGGCTACCGGAACCGGCCAAGGCCCCCACCAAGGCCCCCTCCCCGGGGTCAAAAAGGCGGGCTAGGAGGGCTTGGATCTCGCGGTTTAGGCTTAAAACCTCAGGGTCCAGGTGGCTCCGCATGGGCTGGAGGAGGGCCTTTTGCACCCTTTCGGGGATGGGGGTGGGGCCGGGCGTGAGGAGTACCATGGTTCGCCTCCAAAAACGAAGGCCCCCGCGGGGCATACCCGGGGGGGCCCTTCCCGAAGGAAGGGACCCCCTACCGGGTAGCTCGCAGGAGCCTCATTGTCCCAAACTCTAAACCAAAGCCCTAGGGCTTGTAAAGTGCTAGATAGGGATGAAGGATTACTACGCCATCCTGGGGGTGGACCCAGGGGCCACCCCAGAGGAGATCAAGCGGGCCTACCGCCGCCTGGCCCTCCAGTACCACCCGGACCGTAACCCGGGGAACAAGGAGGCCGAGGAGCGCTTCAAGGAGATCAACGAGGCCTACTCGGTCCTTTCCGACCCCGAGAAGCGGGCCCAGTACGACCGGGCCCTAAGGGGACGGGAAGACCCCGTGGAGGATCTCTTTAGCCTCTTTGGGGAATTCTTCGGCCTTAGGACCCGGCCAGCCCCCCGGGGGGAGGACCTAGAGGTCCAGGTGGAGGTGGATCTGGAAGACCTCCTAAGGGGCCGGGAGGTGGAGGTGGCCTACACCCGCCTGGTGCCCTGCCCCACCTGCCACGGCCAAGGGGGCCGCCGCACCCCTTGCCCCACCTGCGGGGGCCGGGGGAAGGTGGAGGGCTACCGCCAGACCCTCCTGGGCACCTTCGTGGAAAGGCGTACCTGCCCCCACTGCCGGGGCCAAGGCTTCCTCCTCGAGGAGCGCTGCCCCACCTGCGGGGGGCGGGGCCGAGTGGCCCGGGAGGAAAGGGTCCGGGCCTTCGTGCCCCCGGGGGTGGACGAGGGAAGCCTCCTTCGGGTTCCTGGCTACGGCCACCTGGGCCCCGGGGGCCCAGGGGACCTGTACCTGCGCCTTAGGGTCCGGCCCCATCCCCACCTTGGGCGGGAGGGGGCCGATCTGGTCTACCGCCTCAAAATCGGCCTGGCCCAGGCCGCCCTGGGGGCCCGGGTGGAGGTACCGGGCCTCGAGGGCCCCATCCCCCTGGACATCCCCCCGGGCACGAGGCCCGGCACGGTCTTCGAGCTGGAAGGGCAAGGCCTCCCCTACCCTAAGGGCCGGGGGCGGGGGTCCTTGAGGGTGGTGGTGGAGCTGGAGGTGCCCCAAAGGCTTTCCCCCAAGGCCCAAAAGCTCCTTAGGGCCTACGCGGAGGAGGTAGGGGAGGAGGTGGCCCCCGAGGGGTTTTGGGAGAGGCTTAAGGGGTTCTTCCGGAAATAGCCCCTTCGTGGTACAATAGGGCATTCCGGGGCGCTTTGAGGTGCCCATAGGGCAAAAGCCACCCCCAAAGGCCCGGAATCCAGGCCTCGGCCTGGCGGTAAGGAGCAGTATGCAGAAGGGTCGGGTCAAGTGGTTCAACGCGGAAAAGGGCTACGGTTTCATCGAGCGGGAAGGGGATACGGACGTCTTCGTCCACTATACGGCCATCAACGCCCGGGGCTTCCGTACCCTGAACGAGGGGGATATCGTCACCTTTGAGGTGGAACCCGGCAAGAACGGCAAGGGGCCCCAGGCGGTGAACGTGACGGTGGTGGAACGGGCAAGGAGGTGATACCACCCCATGCGGGCTTGCGCCCGCATGGGGGCCCCGGTAGAAAGTCCCCGTAGGGTTTTTTGGGAACCTGGAAGCGCGAACCATAGAGGGTGGGATAGGGGCCGCCCCGGGGGTACCCCCGGGGCGGTTTTCCTGTAGCATAGGGGCGATGCGGACCCAAAGCCTACGCTTGCGGCCCGTGGCCTTGGCGGATGCGCCCCTCATCCAAGCCCTTTTTCAAAAAAGCCCCACCTACTTCCAGCTCATCGCCATGGAACCGCCAACCCTCGAGGACGTCCTCCAGGACCTCAGGACCCTGGAGACCGACCCCCGGCGCAGGGTCCGCCTCCTCCTTGAAGGGGCGGAGGCCGTGGGGTACCTGGACTACAAGCTCCACTACCCCACTCCCGAGGAGGCCACCTTAAGCCTCCTCCTCATCCGGGAAGACCGGCAAGGCCAAGGGCTTGGCCGCCGGGCCTTAGCCTACCTCCTCTCGGAACTCCAGGGCTTCAAAGCCCTTTACGCGGTGGTGTATGGGCAAAACCCCCGGGCCCACCGGTTTTTCCAGGCCCAGGGATTTACCTACTTCAAGGACGGGGGGCCAGCCCTAAGCTGGTACCGTCGCGCCCTATAGGCCCGCGAGCCGACGGTTTTTCTCGATGTAAGACCTCCACTGCTCGGGAACGTCCTCCTCGGGGTAGATGGCGTTCACCGGGCAGGCAGGCACGCAGGCCCCGCAGTCAATGCACTCCTCGGGATGGATGTAGAACTGGTCCCCCCCGTCGTAGATGCACTCCACGGGGCAAACCTCTACGCAGGACTGGTCCTTTACGCCGATGCAGGGTTCACATATCACGTGGGGCATGCCGCACCTCCCCCTCTCCCCCCTATTTTAGGGGGAATGGCCTCTTGTCAAGCCCAAAGCCTAAGGGTCCGGAAGAAGGCCTCCCGGGTAATCCCTCCCAGAACCTCCTCCCCTTGGAGGACCAACACCAAGGGGTGCCGAAGGAAAAGGGGAAGCAGTTCGCTTGCGGCTACCTCCGCCTCTACCTGGGGCACCTCCTCCAAGGGCGAGATGGGATCGGAAAGCCCCAAGACCCCCACAGGCCGGCCTTCCTGAAAAAGAAGGGCCACCCCCCGGCCCTCGTAGGCCTCCATGCTCTCCACTTGGGCCAAGGGACGGGCCAGGAGGCGAGCAGGCTTAGGGGCCAAAAGGCCCATGGTGAGAAGGGTCACGCAGGGCACCCGGGCCGCCTGGCGGGCCAAGGCCAGGCCAAAGGTAAAGGCTAGGAGGAAAACCAATCCCTCGAGGAGGCCCGCAGGGTTGAAACCCTCCCACCCAAGCCGGCCTCCTCCCCCTAGGAGGCCGTGGACCAGCAGGGAAACCAGAAGGCCCACCACCAAAGCGGCCAGGTAGGAGAAAAGCCCCGCAAGCCGCACTTCCCTCACCGTACGCATGGGGTTAGCTTACCAGGTCCTCCGGCCGGTCCACGTCCACCCCCACCTCCGGGTAAGGGGTGACAAGGGCCCGGACCTCTACCCCGAGGAGGCCCCGGGCTCGGGCCTCGAGTTCCCCAAGGCTTAAGCGGCCTAGGAGGAGCTTAAGGGGGATATCCAGGCCCACCAGGCGGGCCAAGGCCCAAGGGCGCTTGCGCAAGGCCACCACCCGGCGGATGAGGGGCAGGGCCCGGTAGAAAAGGTCCCGGTCCAAAAGGAGGAGGTTCCCCCCGGTGAAGGTGCCCTCCCGGAGGCGGGCGTAGGTGCGGCGGCTTCCGGGAAAACGAGCCTCCACCACCTCCTTGGGCACGATGGGGTAGACGAAGGCCGCCTCAGGGGCGCTTTCCAAGACGAAGGCCACGGCCTCAGGGGTCAGGTGGGGGATATCCCCAGTGGCCACCAAAGCCTGCCCCTTCACCTCCCTCATGGCCGCCTCCAGGTTCTCAAGAAGGCTACCCCGGTCGGGCAGGGTAAGGCGGGGCGGGGGGCTAAGGCCCGGGTTTTCCCCCACGTAGATGGCCTCTAGACCCGCCTGGGCCAAGGCCTCCAAGACCCACTCCGCCATGGGCCGGCCCCGGTAGGGCACAAGGGCCTTGCTCCGCACCCCATAGGCCCTGGCCCAAGGCTCCTCGCCCCCACCCAGGACGATGGCCAAAGGCTTTTCCCTTTCCATCCCTCCATGAAAAAAGCCCCCCTCGAGGGGAGGCTCTTGGAGCCGGCGGCCGGATTCGAACCGGCGACCTACCGCTTACGAGGCGGTTGCTCTACCGCTGAGCTACGCCGGCCCGCCCCCTAAAGTCTAGGGGAAACCCCTTCCTACCGCAAGACCACCCCAGGCTTGACCCGCAAGGCCCGGTAAAGGGGGAGGAGGCTGGAGAGCACCACGGCCCCTAGGCTTAGGGCGCTCACCCGGAGGAAGTCCCCAGGGCGCATGGCCACGGGCAGGTGGCCGATGAAGTAGAGGTCCCCCGGGATCTGGATGGGCCGGAGGCTCAGGTAAAGGCCTAAAAGATAGCCCAAGGCGTTACCCAAGGCCACGCCCAAAGCCCCAAGGAGCACCCCCTCCAGGGCAAAGACCAGGCCCACGGCAAGCCGGGAAGCCCCCATGGCCCTTAGGAGGGCGATCTCCGGGGTCTTCTCCACCACCTTGAGGACGAGGAGGTTGGCCACCCCTAAGGCGGCCACGGCCACGATGAGGAAGATCAGGATCCCCAAGACCTCCTTCTGGAGGGTAAGCTGCTCCAAAAGGGTGCGCTGGGCGTCCTGCCAGGCTTGGGGGAAAAACCCCGTCCCCGCTAGGGCCTCCCCCAAGGCCTTGGCCTGCCAAGGATCCCTTAGGCGGAGCTGGTACCCCTGGGCCCGGATCCCGGCAAGGCGGGCCACCGTCTCCAGGTCGGTGAAGGCGTAGCCCGAGTCCAGGAGGTAGTTGCCCGTGCGGAACGAGCCCAAAACCGTAAGCTTTACCCGGGTCTCCTGGGCGGAAAGGGCCCAAAGCTCCTCCCCGGGGAAAACCCCCAGGGCCTGGGCTAGGGCCGAACCCAGATAGATTCCCCCAGGCTTAAGCTCCAAGCCGAGCTCAGGGTAAAGGGCCTCCCCCCCAGGGCCCAGGCCCACCAGGGTGGCGAAGTCCACCCCAGGGTTGCGGCCGCCTTGGGCTGGGCGGATGAGGAGGGCCTTGGTGGCCGCAAAGGGGGCCTGGGCCTCCACCCGGGGGTCCTGGGGTAGGGGGGGAAGGTCGGGGCCAAGGCGGAAAAGGACCAGGTGGGGGTAGGCCTTAAGGGTGGCCCGCACAAGCCCCTCGGTGAACCCGTTGGCCAAGGCCAAGGCCACGAGGAGCACCGCCACCCCCACCCCCACCCCCAGGAGGGCCAGGGCGCTTTGCAGGGGACGGCGGCGGATATGGGCCAGGGCCAGAAAAAGGGCCAAGCGCACGAAGATCCAGTCTAATACCCTTTCTTCTGGTTCCTGCGCTTCTACCAAAAAACTCCACGGGGACTTTCTACCGGGGCCCCCATGCAGGCTTACGCCTGCATGGGGTGGTATAAGGCCTAGCGCCTGGGGTACTCCAGGACCTCGAGCTCCACATACCGGCGGCCAAAGCGGAGGGCGGTGGCCCGGTCGGGAAGCCAGACGTCCACCCTTTGGCGGAAGCGGGGGTTCATGGCGTCCGCTACCACAAAGACCACCTCCCGGAAAAGGGGGTTGAAAAGCCCCTTGCCCCGGCCCTGAACCGATCCCAGATCCCTAAGCCGCACCTTGGTGCCGAAGGGCAACGCCGCAAGGAGGTCCCGGCTTACCGCCAACACCCCAAGCCGGGTCCTTATCCCCGTGGCCGTGATATGGGGAGTGGTGTCCGTTTCCCGGGGGCTAGAGGTGTAGGCCGTGGCCTCGAGGACCATGGCCTTTGGGGAACGGGCTTCGCCCTTGAGGGACTGCGCCTCCGCTTGGGCCAAGAAGCCTGCGAGCATCAACACACCCGGCCAAAAGCGGCGCAAGCGCATACCGCCCCCTACTATGGAGGGCCACCCTTGAAGGGCATGAAGGGACGGGACCCCCCTTCTCAGATTTCAGGCCTCGGTCAAATTTGGGAAAAATCTAAACACTCACGGAAGGGCCCGTCCAGGGGGCTTTCCTTGGCCTAAGAGATGAGAAAAAAATTAAAGGCCCTTATCTTGGCTTCATCCTACCCTGAAAGACCTCAAACCCCTTACTCTTGGCTCAGGTTCCCAAAAACCCCACGAGGACTTTCTGCCGGGGCCCCCATGCGGGCGCAAGCCCGCATAGGGTGGCCTCAGGGGCAAGGCACCCCAGAAACCTCCAGCCTATAGCGGCCGCTATTCTCCTCGTTAAACCCAGCCCGCGCTAGACCCCGGTCACGGACCACGAGAAGGCTAGCCCCCTCGAGGGAGGCGCACCCGTTGGGGTTAAGGGTCCTCGGGGCGGGGTCGTCCTGGGCCCGGTAAAGCTTGGCCACTAGGTCCAAGGGACCCGCGTAGGCGAAACGCAGGTATAACCCGCTTTCGGAAGGTAGCCGGTAGTAATCGGACTCCCCCACGAACTCAATGGCCCCAGAGGTGGCCCCTAGGGCCAAGGGTTCCCCCTGCCCACGGGCATCCGGACTAAAGTACCGGGCGTAAAGGTCCACGGTATCCTCCAAGGGGGCATAGTTCTCCACCCTTAGGTAGAACTGGCCTACATTCCCCCTCAAGTTGAGGCGCACCCCAGGCCCCAGGGGAAGCACACCGATGCCCTGAGGACCAAGGCCTAGGGGGGCGATCTCGGGGTAGGCCCCGAACCAGTGCCGGGCCACGCTCACCGCCTGGATCACCCCCCTCTCGTCCAGAAGGAGGAGGCGAAGCCGGGACTGTAACCCGAGCCCCGTGGAGACCACCCCCACCTCCACCGCGCCCTCTTGGTTGAGGAGAAGGCGATACCCCTTAACCCCCGGGGTCAGGGCATCGGTACCCTGGGCTGGGGGAAGGGAAAGGCCGCGGACCACCTCGCCTGGACTCAACTCGCCCTCAACGGGAGGGGAGCCCAGGAAACCGCAGGCCGCAAGGAACAAGACCAGGGGTCCTAAAACCCAGCGCATCCCCAAACCTCTTCGCCCTTCAGTTTACTTGAAGGGGAATACCGCAGGCTTAAGCTAACCTTAAGCTAAGAGGGCCTAATACCCTTTACTTTTGGTTCCCGCGCGCTCAGGTTCCCAAAAACCCCACTTTCTACCGGGGTCCCCATGCGGGCTTGCGCCTGCATGGGGTGGTATAAGGAGGCAACGCCTTCGGGCCCTTAGAACCCCCTTTGGCCAAGGGCTACCTTAGGACTTCCTCTGGGGGGGTATAGGGCAGGCCAAAGGCCTCCGCCACCCCAGGGTGGGTGAGGCGGCCCTCATGGGTGTTCAGGCCTTTAAGGAGGGCAGGGTCCTCGAGGAGAGCCCCTAGGCCCTTTTCCGCCAGGCGGAGGAGGTAGGGCAGGGTCTGGTTGGTGAGGGCAAAAGTGCTGGTCCGGGGAACCGCCCCCGGCATGTTGGCCACCCCGTAGTGGAGAATCCCGTCCAGGAGGTAAACGGGATCCGCGTGGGTGGTGGGGCGGATGGTCTCCACACAACCCCCCTGGTCCACGGCCACGTCCACGATCACCGCCCCCTCCTTCATAAGGCCCAGCATCTCCCGGGTCACGAGCTTGGGGGCCTTGGCCCCGGGGATAAGGACTGCCCCAATGAGGAGGTCCGCGTGGGTGAGGCTTTTCTTGATGTTGGCCTCCGTGGCCGTGAGGGTGATGACCCGGCCCCCAAAGACGTCGTCCAGGTATTGGAGGCGCTTATGGTTCACGTCCAGGATGGTCACCTGGGCCCCCATCCCTAGGGCGATCTTGGCCGCGTTGGTGCCCACGGTCCCCCCCCCCAGGATGACCACGCTGGCCGGGGCCACCCCCGGCACCCCCCCAAGGAGCACCCCTCGCCCCCCCTTGGGCTTCTCCAGGAACTGGGCCCCCACCTGAGGGGCCATCCTTCCCGCCACCTCGCTCATGGGGACAAGGAGGGGCAGGGTGCCATCGGGGAGCTGGACGGTCTCGTAGGCGATGCCCGTGACCCCGCTTTGGAGCATGGCCTCGGTGAGGGCCCGGTCCGCGGCCAGGTGGAGGTAGGTGAAGAGGATAAGCCCCCGCCTTAGGAAGCGGTACTCCTCGGGCAGGGGTTCTTTCACCTTGACCACGAGCTCCGCTCCCCAGGCCTCCTCCTGGGACACAAGCTCCGCCCCGGCCTCCGCGTAGGCCGCATCGGGTAGGCCGGAACCTAACCCCGCCCCTCGCTCCACCAAGACCTTGTGCCCCCGCCGGACCAGGCTCTCCACGCCCCCAGGGGTAAGGGCCACGCGGTTTTCCAGGGTCTTGATCTCCTTGGGCACACCGATCACCATAGGCTAGACCTCCTTCGCAAAAACCCGCCGGATCTTGAGCTTAAAGCCGTCCCCTTCCGCAATGGCGATGAGGCGCCGGCGGGCGTCCACCAGGGTAACGTACCCCAGGGCGGGGATGGGCAGGGGGATGCCCTCTAGGACCCGCCGCACCTCCGTGTGGGCAAGCTCCACCACGGGAAAGGAAAGGGCCTCGAGTTCAGGGAGGGCCTTATCCCGGCCCAAGTCCCCCAGGGCCACCGCCCGCTCGAGGCCTATCCGCCCGATCCGCGTGCGGACAAGGCCCGCCAAAAAGGCCTTGGTCCCCAAGGCCTCCCCCAGGTCCCGGGCGAAGGCCCGCACGTAGGTGCCAGGCCCCACCACCAGACGAATTACCGCGGTGGGGTAGGGCCCCAAGGGGGAGGGCAAGGCCACCTTCCGCCCCCCTTTTTCCGCAAGGCGCCAGCCTCGGGCGGAAGGGGCAATGGCATGGGGGGTAAGGACGGGGTCCCAAGCCAAAAGCTCCACCTCGAGGTAACGCACCGGCCTGGGGGCAAGCTCTACGGGCTGGCCTTCCCGGGCCGCCTCATAGGCCCGCTTCCCCCCCACCTTGATGGCGGAATAAAGGGGAGGAACCTGCTCCTTGAGGTCCAAAAACCGGGGAAGAACCTCCTCCAAATCCTTCCGGTCAAACCGCACCGGGGCCTTTTCCGTCACCGGGCCCTCGGCGTCCAAGGTAGGGGTGGTAGCCCCAAAGGAGACCCAAGCGATGTACTCCTTCTCCTCCCCAGAAAGGAAGGGGACAAGCTTCGTGGTCTCATCGGAAACCAAAAGGAGCAAGCCGGTGGCCAAGGGGTCCAGGGTTCCCGTATGGCCCACCCGGCGGGTGCCAAGGCGCTTCCGGGCTTCCTCCACCACGTCGTGGGAGGTGAGGTGGAGGGGCTTGTCCACTGCGTAAAGGGCCATGCCTTAGGGATTCTACACCCCGCCTAGGGGAGCAGGTTTCCCCAAGGCCCCCTCCTTGGGGGAGGCAGCGCTTGCACAGGGGGAGGGGCTTTCCTATAATAGGCAAGGCTTGGGCCGTTAGCTCAGCGGGCAGAGCAACCGACTTTTAATCGGTAGGTCGCAGGTTCAAATCCTGCACGGCCCACCAGCGGCCCCATCGTCTAGCGGTTAGGACGCGGCCCTCTCAAGGCCGAAGCGGGGGTTCGACTCCCCCTGGGGTCACCAGGGGCGGCTAGCTCAGCCGGTAAGAGCGCTCGCCTTACAAGCGAGAGGCCAGAGGTTCGAATCCTCTGCCGCCCACCAGGGCTTTCCGGTTCGCAAGGACCGGAAAGCCCCCTCGCCCTAAGGGCCCGTGCCCAAACCTAGGGCCCAGGGGCCCCAAGAACCCCCAGGCACCGAGGCGCACAGTCCAGCCCAAAGGGGAGGGTAGGGGGCCCCCGCCTTTCCCATCCTGGGGGAGCGCGGGGGCGTTCCGGGGCTAGCGGGGCCAAAGCCCGATAAGGAGGGCTAAGGCCGCAAACAGTACCCCCAGGATCACCGTAAGCCGGTAAAGCCCCCCGGTGATCCCCCGGGCAGAGAAGAGGTCCGTGGACCCCCCCATGAGGTCCCCCGCCCCTTGCCTGGGCTCCTGGATGAGGACGACATAGACGATAAGGCCAGCCACGGCGATGAAAAGGAGAAGGACGAGGCTATACAGAAAATCCATGGCTCCCATCTTACCAGGAACGGGCTCACCGAAGCCAAGGCCCGCCCTCCGGATTGATACCCTTTACTTAAACCCCCGCGGGGACTTTCTACCGGGGCCCCCATGGGGGCTTGGGACCGCATGGGGTGGCGTTAGACCCCTTGGGCGTCTGCCCGCCCCTTGCCCACGGGGAGGCCCGTGACCCCGTGGAAGGCCTCCACCTCCTCCAGAAAACGCCGGAAGAGGTAGAGGGCGTCGTGGGGCCCGGGGGCAGCCTCCGGGTGGTACTGGACGGAAAAGACAGGGTAGCGCAGGTGGGCCATGCCCTCGAGGGTTCCGTCGTTGAGGCTTATGTGGGTAGGGCGGAAGTCCTTGAGGGAGTCTATGTCCACCGCGTACCCGTGGTTTTGGCTGGTGATCTCCACCTTGCCTGTGAGGAGGTTCTTCACGGGGTGGTTGGCTCCCCGGTGGCCGAACTTCATCTTGTAGGTCCGGCCCCCCGCGGCCAGGGCCAAAAGCTGGTGGCCCAGGCAGATGCCGAAGGTGGGAAGGAGGCCCATGAGCTTCCAGATGGTCTCGTGGGCGTAGCGGGGCATGGCGGGGTCCCCGGGGCCGTTGGAGATGAGGAGGCCATGGGGCTCTAGGGCCATGATCTGGTGGGCTGGGGTTTTGCCCGGCACCACGATGACCTCAAACCCCAGCCCCGCCAGGTTCTCCACGATGGCGTGCTTGATCCCGAAGTCCATGACCACGATGCGCCGCCCCGTGCGCAAGGTGGGCCAGGCGTAGGGAAGGGGGGTGGTGACCTCGGGGGTCATGTCCCGGCCGTCGATGTCCCGCCAGGCCCGGGCCTCCTCCCTTAGGGCCTGGATCTCCTCCTCCGTAAAGGCGTGATGGGGGTCCCCGTAGAGGCTTGCATGGGCGATCACCCCCTTCAAGACCCCACCTTCCCGGATCTTCCGCACCAGGGCCCTTGTGTCTATGCCCTCGATCCCCACCACCCCGTAGAACTCCATGAACTCGGCCAGGGTCTGCTGGGCCCTGGGGCTCGAGGCCACCCGGCTGAACTCCTTGGCCACGAACCCCCGCACCCAGGGGCGGTTGGACTGCATGTCGTAGACGTTGACCCCGTAGTTTCCCTGATGGGGGTAGGTCATGACCACGATCTGCCCGTGGTAGCTGGGGTCGGTGAGGATCTCCTGGTAGCCCGTCTGGGCGGTGTTGAAGACCACCTCCCCCACGGTCTTGCCCCGGGCCCCGAAGGCGTAACCCGGATAGACCGTGCCGTCTTCCAGGACCAAAACCGCGCGCTCCCTCAACTCCATCCTCACCCCACTTTACAGGGCCAAGGGCGCCAAGGCCTTCACCATCGCGATCTCCCGGCAGTTTTCGTAGAAGGGACAGGCGTTGCACTCGCTCCACACCTTGGGGGGCAGGGCCTCCCGGGTGGTCACCTCGTAGCCTAGGCTCCGGAAAAACCCCACCTGCAGGGTCCAGGCGAAGACCCGGGGGAGGCCCAGATCCCGGGCCTCCCTTTCTGCGCCCAGGACGAGCCAACGCCCAAGGCCTTGGCCCTGGCGCTTAGGGTGGACGGCCAGGCCCCGGATCTCCCCCAGGTCCCGCCAAAGGACATGGAGGGCCACGGTGCCCACGATGCGGCCTTCCTCGTCCTCGAGGACCAAGAAGTCCCGGATGTTCTCGTAGAGGTGGCTATGGCTCCGGACGAGCATGAGGCCCTTTTCCGCCCAGTAGCGGATGAGCCGGTAGATGGCCTCCACATCCCCTAGGCGGGCCTTCCTGAGCTCCACCTGGGCCCTGGGGTCCACCTCGGGGAGGACCACCCCTTTAACCTCCAACAAGCCCCACCTCCTCCTTGGCCTCCAAAAGCCTTTCCCGCACGGCCTCCGGGGCCGTGCCCCCGAAGGAACGGCGGCGGTGGATGGCGGTCTCTAGCCGCAAAAGGGGCAAGGCGTCCTCCCCGAAAAGGGGATGATGGGCCCGGAGCTCCCCCAGGGTCAGGTCCTTAAGGGCCCGCCCCTCCTCGAGGAGCCTTCGCACCAGCCGGCCCACCACGTGGTGGGCCTCCCGGAAGGGAAGCCCCTTCTCGGCCAGGTAGTCCGCAAGCTCCGTGGCCAGGAGAAACCCCTCCTCCGCGGCCTGGCGCATCCGGGCCTCCTTCCACCTGAGGCCAGGGATCAGGGCCGCAAGGAGGGCCAAGGAGTCCCGGTAGGTGGCGAGGGCCTCGAAAAGGGGCCCCTTGTCCTCCTGCAGGTCCTTGTTGTAGGCCAAAGGCAGGGCCTTCACCACCGTGGATAGCCCCACCAAGGCCCCAAGGACCCGGCCCGCCTTGGCCCGGATAAGCTCCAGGACGTCCGGGTTTTTCTTTTGGGGCATGATGGAGGAACCGGTAGCGAAGGCATCCGGGATCTCCACGAAGCCGAACTCCTCCGTGCTATAGAGGATGAGCTCCTCGGCCAGGCGGGAAAGGTGGAGCTGGCCGATGTTGAGGGCGGAGAGGACCTCGAGGGCAAAGTCCCGGGAGGCCACCGCGTCCAGGGAGTTCCGCATGGGGGCCCGGAAGCCCAGGGCCTCCGCGGTGAAATGGCGGTCGATGGGAAACCCCGTGCCCGCAAGGGCCGCAGCCCCCAAGGGGCTTTCGTTGAGGCGCCCCTTGGCGTCCTCGAGCCTCCCCGCGTCCCGCTTTAGCATCTCGTAGTAGGCCAAAAACCAGTGGGCGAGGAGGATGGGCTGGGCCCTCTGCAGGTGGGTATAGCCGGGAAGGACGGTAAGGTTTTGGAGGTGCTTTTCCGCCTCCTGGACGAGCACCCGCCTAAGGGCCAAGAGGAGGCCCAAAAGCTCCTCCAAGGCCCCCCGGAGGTAAAGCCTCAAGTCCGTGGCCACTTGGTCGTTCCGGCTACGGGCGGTGTGGAGCTTGCCCCCTAGGGGCCCGATGAGCTCCACCAGGCGGGCCTCGAGGTTCATGTGGACGTCCTCCAGTTCCTCCCGCCAGGGGAAGGTGCCGGCCTGGATCTCGGCCTCGATCTGGTCCAGGCCCTCGAGGATGGCCCTAAGCTCCTCCTCGGTGAGGAGGCCCACCTCCTTGAGCATCCGGGCGTGGACCCGGTTTTGCCAAAGGTCCTCCCGCCAAAGGGCCCGGTCGAAGGGCAGGGAGGCGTTGAAGCGCTGGGCCAGGGCGTCTGGGCCCTCCTGGAAACGCCCCCCCCAGGTTCTCTGGCTCACCTTCCCTCCACCATGGCCCGCACCCTAAGGCGCAGGGCCTGGATCCGGATGAAGCCCTCCGCGTCCTTCTGGTCGTAGCCGCCCGCCTCGTCAAAGGAGGCCAGGTCCTTGAGGTAGAGGCTCCTTTCCGCCTTCCTCCCCACCACGTAGACCTGGCCCTTGTAGAGCTTTAGCCGGGCTATTCCCGTCACCCCTTGGGCGATGTGGTCGAAATAGGCCTGGAGGGCCTCCCTTTCGGGGGCGAACCAGAAGCCGTAGTATACGAGCTCCGCGTACTTAGGGGCAAGCTGGTCCCGCTGGTGGAGGACCTCCCGGTCTAGGGCCAGGCTTTCCACCGCCCGCCTCGCGTGGTAGAGGATGGTCCCCCCTGGGGTCTCGTAAACGCCCCGGGACTTGAGGCCCACGAAGCGGTTTTCCACCAGGTCCACCCGCCCCACCCCGTGCCGGCCCCCGATCTCGTTCAGCCTCTGCAGCAGGGCCGCAGGGGAAAGCCCTTCCCCATTAACGGCCACGGGGTCCCCCCGCTCGAAGACCACCTCCACGTACTCCGGAGCATCGGGGGCCTCCTCGGGGTCAAGGGTCATGCGGAACATCCCCTTGGGGGGCTCGGCCCAGGGGTCTTCCAGGACCCCTCCCTCGTAGGAAATATGCAGGAGGTTGGCGTCCATGGAGTAGGGCTTCTCCTGGGTCACGGGGACGGGGATGCCGTGGGCCTTGGCGTAGGCCAGGATCTCCTGCCGGCCCCTAAAGGGCCACTCCCGCCAAGGGGCAATGACCCGGATCCCGGGCTTTAGGGCGTAGGCCGTAAGCTCAAAGCGCACCTGGTCGTTCCCCTTGCCCGTGGCCCCGTGGGCGATGGCCTCTGCCCCCTCCTCCTCCGCAAGGCGGACCAGGTGCTTGGCGATGAGGGGCCGGGCGATGGCCGTCCCCAGGAGGTAGTACCCCTCGTAGACCGCCCCCGCGCGGAACATAGGGAAGACGAAATCCCGGACGAACTCCTCCCGTAGGTCCAAGGCGATGGCCTTGGAGGCTCCGGTCCTTAAGGCCTTCTCCCGGGCCTCCTCCACCTCCTCCCCTTGGCCGATGTCCGCAGTGAAAGTTATTACCTCCGCGCCGTAGCTTTCCTTAAGCCACTTGAGGATCACGCTGGTGTCTAGGCCGCCGGAATAGGCGAGTACGATCTTCATGCTTCCCCTACCCACCCCCCTCCTTCAGGGGGTACTGCATAATCATACATCTTTACCCAAGCCTTGACGAGGCCGAAGGTGTACTGATATATCATTGAAAATGAGCAGGGAGGGTATATGAGAAAAACTTCAGGGGTCCTAGGGCTATTGCTCGGCCTCATTCTGGCGGCCTGTTTCCCCGGAGATACCCTCAAACCCACCGTCACCATCCAGTCCCCCAGCGATAACCAGACTGTCAGCCAAGCCACCCTCACTGTCCAGGGAACGGCCCAGGACAACGTAGGAGTCACCCGCCTCACCTACCAGCTCAACGGCGGGCCCGAACAACAGGTCAACATCACCCCAGGCCAACAGGTCAGCTTCCAATTCCAGGTCACCCTCCAACAGGGTCAAAACACCCTCACCGTCAACGCCTACGACCAAGCGGGCAACAAGGGTAGCGCTACCGTCAGGGTTACCTACGATCCTCAGGCAGTGCACACCCTTTCGGGAATGGTGGTTAGCGAGTACGCAGGGGCTCCGGTGAGCGGCACTAGCCTCAAGCTCTACCGGGAAAACCAACTGGTGGGAACCGCCCAAAGCGACAGCGAAGGGCGTTTCGCCTTCTCAGGCCTCCCTCCTGGGCGCTACCGCCTCGAGGCCCAGAAACCAGGCATGGCGGGAAGTGTGGTAGAGGGCATCATTGTTCCCCAGATGAACGCCATTACCCTCATCCAAAGGCGGGCCTTTGACGCTAGCCTCTCCACCACCCCACCCACCCTAATCGTTACGGACGGCGCAGGTAGCCCTCTTGATAACCGGAGCTTCACCAACTCCATTCCCTTCCAAGTCAGGGTAGACGCAACCCGGGACCTTGTGAGGCCCATGCGCTACATCTACGTGGCCCTGGGAAGGACTCCCGGTGCAGCTTTCATCACCAACAGCGCCACCTGGCAACGGCGAATCTTTATTGAAACCGAAGATACCGGACCTCAAACCCTTTCTGGGGCTTCTGTGGCGGGCTTTGGTAGCGCCTCGGGGGAGGGGGTCTACCTCGAGGTGGTGGCCTACGACTTCAACTATAACCGTAGCCACTACCTCATTCCCTTGACCTTTATTAACACCAGCACCACCCAAAACAACACCGTGGTTGCCCCCACCAGCGTAGCTGCTACGGCCATCACCCTTAGCCAGGCTGTGGGCTTCTTCAACGTAAAGGCTCCCCTCACCCTCACCGTTCCCCTTGGCCGCAACCACATGGGTGAGCTACTCCTGGACCTCCAAGGGGTGCCCGAAGGGAGCAACCTCTACGTGGAGGTACGTTGGTGCTACACCAACACGGCTACCAGCGCCCGTCCCTTCGCCTTCCGCATTGAACGTTCCACGGACGGCCAAAATTGGATTACAGTGGGCCGGGTAGGGGGAGGAGCAAGCAGCAGCTGCCCAACTAACCCCTTCAACCGGCCCTTCTTCTTCCGAGACGCCTCCCCTGACCTCACCCCAGGCCGGACCTATCTTTACCGGGTGGTAGCGGTGGGGAGCAACGAGGCCCCAAGCGCACCCAGCTCCACTACCCCACTCCCGCCCTACTCCGCCCCCCTCCTTCGCCCAGAGGATGAGAGCAAAGGGGTTTCCCGCACCCCCAACTTCGTCATTGGCCATCCGCAGCTCCAGATAGGGGCCGACGGGGCGGGGTACAACCTGGTCCTTTGGGACACCTTGACTGGGGATAGCGTGGCCTGGCAAACCCTAGCAGGCTACTCCCTCCTCGTAGAGTTTGGCACGGGTCCAGAGGGGAATGGTATTCCCCAAGGGGAGGCCTTGGTCTATAGCGCCTTCGGAGTGCACACGGACACCGCCGGCCTTTTGGATCCCAGTCGGCCAAACCAGATCCTCGTAAACGTTATCCAGGGCGAGATCACCATCCCCTACAACTTCGACGGCCTTGCCCAACTGCCGGCCCTCCAGGCGCTACGTACCTACGCTTGGCAGCTCTACGTAAGCTACGCCTACAAGTACGAGGGCAACCGGATCGGTGCCTACAGCATCCAAACCTGGCCCAGCTCCACGAGCTTTATCCGCATTTCCCGCCCTAGCACCCAGGTCTTTGACTTCACCACGGGCGAGTGAGGAGGCAAGCATGAGGCGCTTTAAAGGAAATCTCTGGCTTTTAGCCCTTCCGCTCCTGGCCTTTGCGGCCTGTACCCAGGCCCCAACCGGCCAAAAGCCCACCCCCACCGTCCCAAGCAGCGTGGTGGAGAGGGAAGGAGTCCGCTACTTCCAGAATCAGGTGGTGGTGGCCTACACTGACGAAAGCGCCCTCCAGGAAGCCATCCGGCGCCTAGGAGCCCGGGAAGTGGAGCGAATCCCCGAGCTTAAGGTAGCCCTCCTTTACGTGCCCCAGGACGCGCTCAAGACAAGCCGAACCCTTAAAGGGCTTCCCGGCCTCCGTTATGCGGAACCCCACTACGCCATGGTTACCTCCCCCAAGGACGATCCCGTGGAGCAACCCCAAAGGGGAGGCGCTCAGGCCCTAGGCCTTCGGCCCTTGGGTAACCCTTCCGACCAGATCCTAGATGAACTCCCTCAGTACGCCCTGGATCCCCGGCACCTAGACGCTAAAGCCGCCTGGGACGCAGGGTATGAGGGCCAAGGTGTGGTGGTGGCCATCATCGACGACCCCGCAGACGTAACCCACTCCGACCTGGCCCCTAATTGGGCTGGGAAGGCCTACGACCCAGTGACCAACACGGTCTACACCGACGCCCAAGCCTGGACGGCCTTCATTCAAGGTCTAGGCTCTGACGATATCTACCACGGCACTTTCGTAGCTTCTACGGTAAGCTCTCCAAGGGATGGTCGAGGCATCGCAGGGCTAGCCCCCAAGTCTAAGTTCCTACCCGTAGCCATCTTCCAACCCGGTTACGTAGGAGATTTCTACGTGGCCCGGGGAATTATTTGGGCGGTGAACAATGGGGCCCAGGTGTTGAACAACTCCTGGGGCGGCTTAGGCTATGGCCACCTGGTCAAGGAGGCCTTTGACTACGCCTTAGCCAATGGGGTGGTGGTGGTAGCCAGCGCAGGTAACTCCTCCAAAGACGAGGTCCGAACCCCCGCAGGCTACCCCGGCATCATCGCCTCCGTGGCGGCTGATGGTAACCGGGAAAAGACGGACTTTTCCACCTATGGCCGCCACGTCTCCAGCGCCGCTCCCGGCCTAGATGTCCTCCTCGCTAACCCCACCTGGCTTGGGGGCGGGTATGGCCTGATCTCGGGGACCTCCTTCTCCGGGCCCTACACCGCGGCCGCGGCCGCCCTGGTCAAGGGGGCCTGCCCGGGCGCTACCCCCTACCAGGTGCGCCGCGCCTTGGAGACCACCACCTGGGAAGGGAGCTTTAGCCGGCTAAAGGGCTGGGGCCACCTCAACGCTCGGAAGCTAGCCGACCTCCTGCGCCAAGGTTGCGCGGCCCTTCCCGGAAAGGGCTCGGTTGTCCGGATCAAGGTGGAGTACCAAAACGAAAGGGGCCGCTTCCCGGGGCTTTTCGCGGACGTGATCCTGAGGGGCCAAGGCCTAAGGCCTGGGGACCCTACCGACCCCACCCCCATCTACTGGGCGCGGACGGAGATGAATGGGGAAGCCTGGTTCTACGAGATTGCCCCCGGCACCTATGAGATCTACGTGGCCGGGGCTGACCTGGCCTTGACGGGGGGTCTGCCTGAAGAGCGCGGCACCTTCGCGGGTACCCTTGTGGCTAACCCCGGATCAAGCGCCTCCAGCCCTGACTTTAAGTGGGTGATTCTTAACGCAACGGAAGTCAACCTAAACCCCATCGACCCCTACGAGCCTAACGACTCCCAAAGCCAAGCCAAACCTATCGCCTACCAGACCGTTACCCAGCTTGCTTACATCCACGGAAAACCCCAGGACTTCGACTGGTTCAGCTTCCAAGGCCAGGCTGGGGACACTATCAAGGCCCGGGTCTACGCCCGCTCGAGCATCGGGGGCACCTTGGACTCCTACCTTTACCTTTATGACGCCAACGGCAACCTGCTCGCTGAGAACGACGATATCGTGCTAGGGCAAATCACAGACTCCGAGATCACCTTCACCCTACCCCAAGGCGGCACCTACTACCTGGTGGTCACAAGCTACACCATCGTAAATGGGGGAAGCGACGATAGCCCCTTCAACAAATACCGCCTCGAGCTCCAAAAGACGAACTAGAGCGTGACAAGGGCTCCCGGGGGCTGGTCCCCGGGAGCCCTTTCTTTCCCAAAGCCCAAAAGGTATAAACGGAAAGCCCCTATGGCGGGCCTGCTAGACCTCTTGGAGGAAACCTACCGCAAGGGGCCCGAGCTGGCCCAGGCCCTGGGGGTAAGCCGGGCGGCCATCCACAAGGAGGCCCTCAGGCTCCAGGCCGAGGGCTACCCGGTGGAGGTGTCCCGCCAGGGGTACCGGATCCGCCCCGGCACCCCCCTCCCCCACCTCTTCCGGCCCCGGGGGCGCCTGGGCCGGCCCTACCGCTACCTGGGCCGGGTGGGGAGCACCCAGGATGTCCTCCGGGCCTGGGCCGAGGAAGGGGCCGAGGAAGGGGCCTTGGTCCTGGCCGAGGTCCAGGAAAGGGGCCGGGGCCGAAAGGGAAGGGCCTGGGTGAGCCAACCTGGGGTAAGCCTTACCTTTTCCCTCCTCCTTAGGCCGAAGCTCCCCTTAGGCTCCTTAGGGCTCCTTCCCCTCCTCGCGGGGGTGGCCCTTCGGGAGGCCCTGGGGGTGGGGGGGCTTAAGTGGCCCAACGACCTCCTAAGCCCCGACGGGCGCAAGATGGGGGGGATCCTGGTAGAGGTCAGGGCCGAAGGGGAGGAGGTGGCCTACGCCCTCCTTGGGGTAGGGCTCAACGTGGGGTGGGCCCCGGAAGGGGGGAGCTTTCTCCAGGAGTTCCTCCCCTTAAGCCGCAAGGAAGCCCTCGAGGCTTTCCTCCTCCGGCTAGAGGCCCTCCTTCCCCTCCTCGAGGCCCCCGAGGTCCTACTCCCCCGCTACAAGGAGGCCTCCTACACCCTGGGGCGAAGGGTGCGGGTGGAGACCCCAAAGGGGGTGGTGGAGGGTCTAGCCCAGGAGATCCTCCCGGACGGGAGCCTGGTGGTAGGGGGGGTGCGGATCGGGGCCGGAGATGTGACCCTCCTCCCTGAAATTGAGTAGATGGGGCTTAAATTTGCTATAGTGGAGGTTGGCGATGTTTAGGCGCATCTTCACCCCGGAGGAAGCCAACGCCCTGTTGCCTGAGATCCGGCGGGTCCTCGCCCAGATGCGCCAAACCAAGGCGGACCTTGCCCGGGTCCAGGCCAGGCTGCCCGAGGCCCGTGGCCTGGAGAGGAGAACCCTTGAGGAGGAAGCCCGCTTCCTCCTGGGTTCCCTCGAGGCGGACGCCCGCTACCTCACCTCCCTTGGGGTCTTCCTCAAGGACCTGGAGCGGGGCGTGGTGGACTTCCCGGCCCGCTTAGGGGGAGAGGTGGTTTTCCTCTGTTGGCAGGAGGGGGAACCCGAAGTGGGGCACTACCATCCCCTAGCGGCAGGTTTCGAGGCCCGAAGGCCCCTCAAAGGCGCCCAAGCCCCTAACCCCCCCCAAGGGGAAACCGGCCTGCCCTCGTTGAAGGCCGGCTCACCCCGGCCCTAGCCCTAGTACCCTCTGCGCTTCGGGGGCCCAAAACCCCCAGGGACTTTCCCTCCGGGGCCCCCACGCCACGGGGGGGGTGAGCCCAGGGGGACCTGGGCTTTCCCCAGATCCCCCTGGGCGACCGGTCAAAGCCGCTTCAGTTCAAACCGCAAGACCAGATCCCTCTCCAGACGCACCTCCTGGACCAAGGTGCGGTAACCGGGAGCCACCAGGGTCAGTTCGTGGGAACCCACAGGGACGAGGAGCCGGAGGTAACCGCCTCGAGCCAGCCCTACCTCCTCCCCATTCAGGAAGACCCGGGCCTCCACGTTGGTGTAAAGCTCCAAGGTCACCTGGAAGGGCAACAGACGCACCTCGAGGGTACGGGTCTCCCCTGGCCTTACCTCCACCGTGGTCCGGTAGTCCCGAAACCCCGGGGCGGTCACCAGGAGGTCATGGGCACCCGGGCTCAGCTCCAGGCGCAAGGGGCCCTGACCGCGGTAAGCCCCATCCACGTACACCTGGGCCGAGGGGGGCGTCACCCGCAGATCCAAAACCCCCGTAAGGGGCCTCAAGGTGGCCAGAAGGCGGGTTTCCTTATCCCTTTCCACCCGGACCTCTGCCAGGTGGGGGGCATAGCCGGGAAGCCGGACCTCCACCCGGTAGCGGCCCTCTTCCAGGGTAAGGCGCAAGGGGGTCCGGCCCCTGGGCTGGCCTTCCACGTACACCTCGGCCCCGCCTGGGCTCGAGTCCACGAAAAGGGTGCCCATCCTCCTCTCGGGAACAAGCTCCGCAAAAACCCGAACCTCCTGCCCAGGGCTCAGGTTCACGGCGATCCGGTAGGGCCGGTAGCCGCTAAGCCGCACCTCCACCTCGTGCCGCCCGGGGCGGGGGGTAAGGGTGAGGGGGGTCCGGCCCTGGAAGGACCCATCGAGGTATACCTCCGCCCCTTGGGGGCTCGAGTCCACAAACAGGGTGGCCTGCCCAGGGGGGAGGGGGACCGCGGAGGCCCGGGCCACCAGATAGGCGGCCACCGCGCTCACCCAATCCCGGTCAGGTATGGGTTCGATGACGATGGAAAGGGCCCGGGCTAGGTTCTCTGCCCCCTGAACCTTCACCTGACCCCTTTCTAGGTCCAGGATCTCCCCTAGGGAAAGGGGGCGTTTACTGGCCACAGCCAAGATCCGGTCAAGCCCTTCCGGGCCGCTAACGGTGTAGCGGTAACGAGCACCCTCGGGGGGAAAACGGCGGGTCTCCCCAGCCCGGAGGAAGTTGTTCCGATCGTAGGGATTGGGAAGGATGGGGTCGATGCGGCCATCCGCGTTGATGTTGAATAGGTAAACATAGGCATCCTGGTTGACGTTCACGTAGATGGAGATGGGCTCCCCGATCTGGTAAACGGGCTGCCCCCGCCCCGTGGGGTCCTTGTCCACCCAAACCCGCACCTGCAAGTCCGTGGGGTTCGGGTTCACGAGGATGCCCTGGGGGCTAATCCTTTGGGCCAAGGCTAGGCCTAGGAGGAAAGCCCCTGCCATCCAAACCATTCGCAAGCCACGCATATCCCACCTCCAGCCTTAGCCTAAGGGTTAAGGGTTAGGAAAATGAGGGAAAGGGGTCAAGGGGCCTTAAGGCTCTCATACCACCCCATGCGGGCGCAAGCCCGCATGGGGGCCCCGGTAGAAAAGTCCCCCTGAAGTTTTTTTGCGAATCCGAGGGCGCAGGAAAAAAGTAGAGGGTATCAGGAAGAAAAAGCACCCATGCGCCGGAAGCGGCGGTAACGGTCCTCATAGAGGGCCTCAGGGGGTAAACCCTTAAGCTCTTCTAAGGCCTTCAGCAAGGCCTCCTTGATCAGGAGGAGGGCGGTCTTGGGATCCCTATGGGCCCCCCCTTCTGGCTCAGGGACGATGGCGTCTACCACCCCTAGGGCCAGGAGATCCTGGGCCGTAAGCCTTAGGGCCTCGGCAGCCTTAGGGGCCTCCTTGGCGTCCCGCCAGAGGATGGCCGCGCAGGACTCGGGGCTGATCACAGAGTACCAGGCGTTTTCCATGATGAGCACTCGGTTGGCCACGGCGATGGCCAAGGCCCCTCCGCTACCCCCTTCCCCCAGGATGAGGGCAACGGCAGGCACCCGAAGGCGGCTCATCCGCTGGATGCTTTGGGCGATGGCCCAAGCCTGGCCCCGCTCCTCCGCGGACACCCCAGGGTAAGCCCCCGGGGTGTCCACGAGGCTGATGAAGGGATACCCAAAGCGATCCGCGAGGTCCATAAGGCGCATGGCCTTCCGGTACCCCTCGGGGTGGGGCATGCCGAAATTGCGCCTGAGGTTCTCCTTGGTGTCCCGGCCCTTCTGGTGGCCCACCACCACCACCTTCTGCCCCTCCAGGTAGGCCAACCCCCCTACCATGGCCGGATCGTCCCCCAGGACCCTATCCCCGTGAAGCTCGAAAAACCCCGTGAAGACCCCCTCGAGGACATCCAAGGTGGTGGGCCGGCCCTGGGCCCGGGCGAGCTGCACCCTCTGCCAGGGGGTGAGGTGGGCGTAGACTTCCTGCTTAAGCTGGCCCAATCGGGCCTCGAGGAGGGCGATCTCCTCCTCCAGGTTGACCCCCGTTTCCTGAACCGTGCGCTTAAGCTCCTGGATCCTGGCCTCCAGCTCCAGGATGGGTTTCTCGAAGTCCAGGGGCATGCCTACCCCCCAAAACCCGGGTGGAGATGGCGGAGCACGTGGACAAGTTCCTTCTTAAGGCTACGCCGGTCCGTAACCCGGTCCACCATCCCATGGGTTAGGAGGAATTCCGCTCGCTGAAACCCCTCGGGCAGTTCCTGGCGGATGGTCTGGCGGATCACCCTAGGCCCCGCAAAGCCGATGAGGGCCCCGGGCTCTGCGAAGATCACGTCGGCCAAGGCCGCAAAACTTGCGGTCACCCCCCCTGTGGTGGGATCGGTGAGGATGGAAACGTAAGGGAGGCGCCGTGCGAAAAGCCGGTCCAGGCTCATCACCGTCTTGGCCATCTGCATGAGGGAAAGGGCCCCCTCCTGCATCCGGGCTCCCCCGGAAGCGGCCACGATGACTAGGGCCCTCCCCTCCTCGGCCGCCCGCTCGGCCCCTAAGGCGATCTCCTCCCCCACCACGCTCCCCATGGACCCCCCGGCGAAGGCATAGTCCATGACCAGGAGGTAGCTTGGAACTTCCCCGATGGTGCACCGCCCTCCCAAAATGGCGTCCGGACGTCCTGTCTCCCGCTGATAGGCGAGAAGCCTCTCAGCGTAGGGCTTGGCATCCACAAACCCCAGGGGGTCTACGGGCCTAAGGCGGGTAGCCTCCTCAAAGGTCCCGGGGTCGGCCAGCATGGCCACCCGTTCGGAAGCGGGCATCCGGTGATGGTGGCCGCACTTGGGGCAGACGTAGAGGTTTTCCTGGAACTCCTTCTTGTAGATCTGGGCCCCGCAGGCCTCGCACTTGACCCAAAGCTCGGGCACGTCCCGGTTTTCCCCTTGGGCCCGGCGCCTGCGGAAAAGCCTCTCCAGGGCCATCTAGGCCTCCTTGGGGGCCTCGAGGGCCCGGGTCTCCCCGGATTGGGCATGCCCCACGAAGACCGCCCCCGCCTCAATGTCCAAGGCCGAGGTCCTTATGTTCCCGGCAAGCCGGGCGGTCTTGGAGAGGACCACCCGCTCGGCCTGGAGGTTGGCCTTCACCTCCCCGTGGATCTGGATGGTGTGGGCCTGGATGCGCTCCCCCTCAATCCGCCCCGTGCGGCCCACCTCGAGCTCCCCCTCCACGAAAACCGAGCCGTGCACGACCCCATCGATCCGTACCTGACCCTTGGCCTTGAGGTCGCCCGAGACCTCGGTCTCTGGCCCCAGATAGGTGAGGGGATTCCCGCGCTTACCCAGCATGGCGCCCATTCTATCGGAGGGAGCCTTGCAGGTAGGGAAGGGGATTGAGGGGACGGCCGTAGCGGTAGATGCCGTAGTGCAGGTGGGGCCCCGTGGAGCGGCCGGTGGAGCCTACGTAACCCACGAGCTGGCCCCTTTCCACCCGCTCCCCTACCCGCACCGCAATCCGGGAAAGGTGGGCGTAGAGGGTTGCGTACCCCTCGAGGTGCTCCACCAGGACGGCCAGGCCATAAGGCCCCATCCAGCCCGCCTGGCGCACCACCCCCGCCCCCGTGGCGTAGACCGGGGCCCCGAAAGGGGCGTCCAGGTCCACCCCGTCGTGGAACTCCCAGCCGGGGCCAAAGGGGTTTCTGCGCATCCCAAAAAAGGAGGTGAAACCCTGGTGCCAACGCAAGGGGAAACCCCGGGGAAGGCTAGCTTCCAGCTCTAGGGTCCTCTCGAGGGCTGGGGTGAGCTCCCGAAGTTGGTTCCTCAGGTCCAAGACCCCAACCTGGACCTCGGCCCAAGCCCCTAGGGCCCCGCCCCCTTGACCCCCCGGGGCGTACCGGATGGGGGTGGCCTTCAAGGGGGGAAGCCCCGCCCGTTTCCTGAGCTCCTCGATGGCCTTTCGCAAGGCCGAAAGCTCCTCTTTGGCCTTCTCGGCCTCCTTTTCCAGGGTACGGTTTTCCGTCCGGGCCGCCTCGAGGGCCAGGTTGAGCTGGCGTACCGCTTGGGAGAGGGCTTGAACCTGAAGCTTGAGGCTCCGGAGTTCGGAGGTCCGCTGCCAGAGGTAGAGGTTGACGCCCGTCCAGGCGAGGAGCAGGCCCAGGAGGAGGAGGAGGACCCAGCCCGGCAGGGAAAGGGCCCGGCTCCCTCCCCCGCTTCGGGCTAGGAGAAGGGTATAACGGACCGGCCGCCTTTTCATAGCAGGGGTAGTATACCCCAAAACTAAAGATTGGCTAAAGGCGGCGAGAGGGGCACTTCTCTAGATGATGTCCAAAATAAGGGGCCCTTCTTCGTAGGCAGACCCAAGGACGAAGGCCCGCTCCAAGCGGCGAAGGGCCTCCTCCAGGCCCCGGCCCCGGTGGTAGACGAGGGCCAAGGCCTCCCCCTTCGCCACCTCCTCCCCGGGCTTCTTGAGGAGGTAAACCCCCACCCCGGGATCTATAGCCTCCCCCTTGCGGGTGCGCCCGCCCCCTAGGGCCAGCACGGCCAGGCCCACCTCCAAGGCGTCCAGGCCCACCACCACCCCTTCCTCCCGGGCGAGGAAGGGCACCTCCTCCCCCAAGGGGAGGAGGTCTTCCCTTTCCACCACCCGGGGGTCCCCGCCCTGGGCCTCGAGGAAGGCCTGGAACCGCTCCAGGGCCTTGCCGCTTTCCAAGGCCTCCTGGGCCAGGTGGGGGTCCAGGCCCTCTAGGCGGAGGGCCTCCTCCGCAAGCCTTAGGGCTAGCCCTGTCAGGTCCTTGGGGCCTTCGCCCTTTAGGGCCTGGATGGCCTCCCGCACCTCGAGGGCATTCCCCACCGCCCGGCCTAGGGGGGACTCCATGGAGGAAAGGAGGGCCCTTACCCTCTTGCCTGCCCCCTTCCCAATCGCCACCATGGCCTCGGCCAGGAGGCGGGCCTCCTCCAGGGTTCTCATGAAGGCCCCCCGGCCCACCTTCACGTCCAAAACGATGGTCCGCGCCCCCGCAGCGAGCTTTTTCCCCATGATGGAGGCCGCGATGAGGGGCCTGGACTCCACCGTGGCCGTGACGTCCCTAAGGGCGTAGAGTTTCCCATCCAGAGGGGCCAGTTCTGGGCTTTGGGCAGCGATGACCAAACCCACCCTTTCCGCCCTTTCCAGGAAGGCCTCCACCGTCATCTCCCCTCGCCAGCCCGGGACCGACTCCAGCTTGTCGATGGTCCCCCCCGTGTGGGCCAGGCCCCGGCCGGACATCTTGGCGAAGGTGGCGCCCGAGGCAGCCAGGATAGGCCCCACCACCAGGCTGGTCTTGTCCCCTACCCCCCCGGAGGAGTGCTTGTCCACGGGGTGGGGCAGGTAGCTGAGGTCCAAAACCCGGCCCGAGCGGGCGATGGCCTGGGTAAGCCAGAGGGTTTCCTCGGGGGAAAGCCCCTGGAAGTGGACGGCCATGAGCCAGGCTGCCACCTGGTAGTCGGGAACCTCCTCCCGGAGGTAGGCGGAGAGGAAGGCCTCGAGGTCCTCCCGGGCATGGGCCAGGCCATCCCGCTTGGCCCGGATGAAGTGGACGGGGTTCATGCCCCCATCCTATAGGGTCTGGCCCGTGGTCTTGGCCAGGAGAAGGCGGAACTCGTGGGGGCTGGTGGCCGCAGCCAGGGCGTCCTCGAGGGCGATGAGCCCTGCGGTGTAGAGCTCCACCAGGTGTTGGTCAAAGGTACGCATGCCGTGGAGGCCCCCTTCCATCATGGCCGTCTTGATCTCGGGGGTCTTCCCCTCGTCCCGGATGAGTTCCCGCACATAGGGGGTAGCGATGAGGATCTCCAGGGCCAAAACCCGCCCTGCCCCATCCGCCCGGGGAAGGAGCCTTTGGGAAAGGATGGCAAGGAGGGACTCTGCGAGGAGAGCCCGCACCTGGGCGTGCTCGTGCAGGGGGAAGAACTCGATGATCCGGTTGATGGTCCGCCAGGCGTCCAACGTGTGGAGGGTGGAAAGGACCAGGTGCCCGGTGTGAGCAGCCATGAGGGCGGTCTCCACGGTTTCCCGATCCCGCATCTCCCCGATGAGGATCACGTCGGGATCCTGCCTTAGGGCATGCTTTAGGCCGGTATGGAAGCTATCCGTATCCACCCCCACCTCCCGTTGGACCACCAGGCCCTTCTTGTGGCGGTGGAGGAACTCGATGGGGTCCTCGATGGTGACGATGTTCTTGGGGTAATGGAGGTTGATATGGTCCACCAGAGCGGCCAAGGTGGTGCTCTTGCCGCTCCCCGTGGGCCCCGTGACCAGGACCAGGCCCCGTTCCTGGGCGGCCAGGTGTTCCATCACCTCCCGGGGCAGCCCCAGGGTCTCAAAGCTGGGGATCACCTCGGGGACCACCCGCATGACCAGGCCATAGCTTCCCCGCTGCCTGTGGAGGTTGCAGCGGAAACGGGCCACCCCGGGAAGGGTGTAGGCGAAGTCCATCTCCTTGCGGTACTCCAGATCCTCGTACTGCTCCGGGGTAAGGAGGAGACGGACGATCCCCTCCAGGTCCTTAGGGGTCAGGGGGCGTTGGCCAAAGGGCCTTAGGCGCCCGTCCACCCGGATGGTAGGCGGAGCCCCCGCCTGGAGGTGGATGTCCGAGGCCCGGGCCTGGATCATGGCCTTGAGCATCTCCGCAAGGGCTGCCCGGGGATCGGCGCTCATGGGTACACCTCCAGGTTATCGATAAGCCGCACCTCGGGGAAGCGTCCCGCCACGAGACCCCGGGCCCCTGGAACCCACCGGGAGAGGGGAAGGAGGGTCTCGGGGTCCACCACGGCCAGGTAGTCGGGCTGAAACTCCGGAACCTCCCCAAGGACCGCTTCCCCCCTCTCCAAGGCCTCGGCTACCCCAAGACCCCGCCGGGCGGCCTCCCTTAGGGCGAGAAGGGCCCGGTAGAGAACCGTAGCCTTCTTGCGGTTTTCAGGGGTGAGGTAGGTGTTTCGGCTGGATAGGGCCAGGCCATCCGCTTCCCGCACCGTGGGCACCCCGACCACCTCCAGAGGAAAACCCAGGTCCCGCACCATCTTCCTCACCACGAGGAGCTGCTGGTAGTCCTTTTCCCCGAAATAGGCTCGCTCTGGGCCTAAGAGGAGGAAAAGCCGGGCCAGCACCGTGGCTACCCCCTGGAAGTGCCCAGGGCGCACCGCCCCCTCCCAGAGGGCGGCGAGGGGACCTTCCACCGTCACCCTGGACGAAAACCCTTTGGGGTACATCTCCTCTACGCTGGGGGCAAAAAGGAGGTCCACCCCAGCCTCCTCCAGGAGGGCCCGGTCCCTCTCCAGATCTCGGGGATAGCGGTGGTAGTCCTCCCCCGGAGCGAACTGAAGGGGGTTGACAAAGATGGAGACCGCCACGAAGGGGTTCTCCTCCCGGGCCCGCTCCACCAAGGCCAGGTGCCCCCGGTGGAGGTAGCCCATGGTGGGCACGAAACCCACCCCCCTAGGGGGCAGGGCCTGGCGCAGTTCCGCCACCCGGGTGACGAGCCTCACAGGGGCCAGTATACTGGCCCTGTGGGCAAGAAAAAGCGCCAGGAGAAGCTCAAGAAAAAGGCCCTTAAGGAGTGGGAGGCCCGGAGACCTAAGACCTTCCGGGAGGCCTTGCGCTATTTCCCCGGGGTCTTCTTCCGCACGGCCCTGGTCATGATGGCCGCGGTCAGCCTGATCCTTTTCCTAGGGGCCTTGGGGCTAGGGGTTGCGGAAAACTTCTGGTTCCAGCTCGGGGTCTACCTGGTCTTTTACCTCGTTTTCCAGCGCTTCATCATGGGACCCTTGGCCCCTCCCAGGCTCTAGCCCACCCTTTCCGCGTCCGCCCAAAACCCCTCGAGGTCATAGTAGCTACGGGCTTCCCCCGTCATGAGGTGGACCACCACCTCCCCGTAGTCCAAGACCACCCAGCGAGGGCTTTTGTCCACGCCCGGACGGGGGCTTAAGCCCAAGGCCGCCAAGCGCTCCTCCACGTGCTGCCGCAAGGCCTCTAGATGAAGGGGGCTCTGGGCGGTGGCCACCACGAAATAGTCCAGGCTAGGGGAGACGGCCCTAAGGTCTAGGGCCAGGATGTCCTCCGCCTTCTTCTCTGCCAAAACCTCTCGCACGTAGGCCAGGAGCTCTCGGACCTCGAGCTTCATCCCTTGGGCCTTGGCCATGCCCCCTTAGTGTAGCAGGTCGGGGCCGAGTTCCACCACCGTCTCCGGCAAGGGCCAAGGGGGGACCACCACGGGCAGATGGAAGAGATCCCCAAGGTAAGCCCCCAAGGAGGGTTCCCGGGCGAGGATGCGGCTTTCTTGGGGGGTGGCCTCCTCGTAGGTGGCCTCGAGGCCTTCCCTTTCGAGAAAGGCCCGGGCCCAGCCGAGCCACTCGGAGGGCCCCCGGACCCGGACCGGTCCCTCAGGGGGAGTAAGGGGAGGAGAGGTTTGGAAAAGCTCCGCCAAAAGGCGGGCCTTGGCCTCCTCGTCCACCAAGAGGAAGGTCCCCTGCCCCTCTCGGGTGGGCAAGGTGGCCAAGGCTAGGTCGGAAAAACCCCGGATGGCGGGAAGGCGATCCAGAACCTCCGATAGGGAAAGATCCGTATCCAGCTCCTCCCAAACCCCCACCAGGGCCCCGGCCAAGGCGGGCCATGTTCTGGGGTCCTTGGCCTTCTTGAAGAGTTGGGCCAAGACCGCCTTGATGCGCTCTACCCGGGCGTAATCCCCTAAGGCGTCGTGCCTGAAGCGCATGTACCGCACCGCCTCCTCCCCGTTGAGGTGGAGGTCCCCGGCTGGGAAGTCGATGTAGAGGTTGGCGGCCCGGTCCACGTAGCGCATGGGGACCTCCAGGCGCACGTCCACCCCGCCTAAGGCGTCGATGACCCGGGCGATGCTATCCAGGGTGACCACCACGTACCGATCGGCCACGAGGCCCGTAACCTCCTCCACCGCCCGCCGAAGGAGTTCCCCCCCGCCTCGGGCGTAAGCGGCGTTGATCTTGCCCCCGAGGAAGGGCACGTAAAGATCCCGGGGAATGGCCAGGGCCGCTACCCTTCCCCTTTGGGCGCGCAGGTAGAAGATGGTGTCCGTGCGCTTTCCGGGGCCGCAAGGGGTGTAGGGGGCGCAGTATTCGACATCCCGGGCCGCAAGGACCAGGGCAAGCTCGGGCGCCTCGAGCCGGTAGGGCCGGAAGGCGACCTCCTCTCCCCCTCCCCTCAAGGGCAGGGAAAGGACCAAACCCAGGGCGAAGAGGCCAAGGGCCAGGAGGAGGAAAGAGGTTCGGACCCGCACCTACCGCCCCCCTAGGCGCCGGTAAACCTCTAGGGTCCTGGGGTGGATGGGCACGCCCTTAGCCCGAAGGTAAGCCACCTTCCGGGCCACCGCCTGGCGGTAGGCTTCCGGAAGCCGGCCAGCTAAGGCCAGCTCCCGGATCTCCCCATTCACCCCCCGGCCGGGCTCACAGACGTCCGCCACGTAAAGGGCCATGCCGATGCCGCTTTCTGGGTCCACCCCAAAGACATGCCCCTCCACCGCCTCCAGGACCTCGGCATCCCGGACACCCCACCCTTCGGCCAAGACCCGGGCCGCCCGGCCATGGAGGGCTAAGGGATGGGCCGCTTCCACCTCGTCCTCCGGAGGGGCAAGCCTGAGGAGCTCCTCCTGGGGGAGGTCGCGGGCCGCATCGTGGAGAAGCCCCGCCAAATAGGCCCTTTCAGGGTCCAAACCGTTGTTTAGGGCAATTTCCCGAGCCAAGGCCGCTACCCTCAGGATATGGTCCAGGCGATCTGGGCTCACCCTTTCCCGAACCTTTTCCAGGATTTCATCGGTAGAAACCACCTTTTTCAAGGTACACCTCCACCGCGCGGGGCAGGAGATAGCGCACGCTCCGGCCCTCCTTGAGCCTCCTCCGGATTTCGGTGCTGGAGATGCCTACCTCAGGGATCCAAAGGGGCAAAACAGGCACGGGCATGGCCTTGAGGTCGTATCCTGGGCGGGCCACGGCCACCAAGGTGGCGTGCTGGGAAAGTTCCGCGCCCCCCTTCCAGGCTAGAACCTCCCGGTAGGCGTCGGCCCCGGTGATGAAAAAGAGCTCGTCCTCTGGAAAAAGGGTCCGGGCCTCCTTGAGGGTATCCAGGGTGTAACTGGGCCCCGGGCGGTCCAGCTCAAGCCTCGAGGCCTGGAAGCGGGGATCCTCGGCGATGGCCAAAAGGACCATCTCGTAACGGGCCTCCGCGGGGGCCACGGGCGTCTTGTGAGGGGGACGGGCTGCCACCACGAAAAGGACCCGGTCCAGGCCCAGCTGGTCCGCGGCCTCGCTGGCGGCGATGAGGTGGCCCAGGTGGATGGGATCAAAGCTCCCACCGAAGAGGCCTATGCGCACCTAAACCTCCGGGATGTACTCAAACTCCAAACCCCCAATCCGCACCACGTCCCCCGCCCGAACCCCCTTAGCCCTAAGGGCGGCCTCCAGGCCTTGGCGGCGGAAGACCTCCTGGAGGTAGCCCGCAGCCTCCAGGAGGTCCCCCTTGATCCGGGCCAGGTAGCGTTCCAGGGCTGGGGCCCGCACCTCGTAAACCCCCTCCTCCAGGGGGAGGACCTCTATGGTCTCCACCCTTGCCTGTTTCACCTTGGGGGTTTGAAATATGGGCTTGGGCGTAGCCCTGACCAGGGCCAAGAGCCCTTCCTTCAGGGCCTCAAGGCCCGTGCGCTTGAGGGCGCTTATGGGCAATACCGGCAGGCCAAAGGGCAGGAGGGCCTCCACCCCAGCCCGCACCTCCCCTTCCGAAAGGAGATCCACCTTATTCAAGGCCACAAGGGCCGGCCGCCTAAGGAGACCAGGATCATAGGCCCCAAGCTCGCCCTGAAGGGTCCTTAGGGCCGCCTCGGGATCCTCGCTCCCATCCAGGACGTATAGCAAAACCCGGGTGCGGGCGATGTGCCGCAAGAACTCCAGGCCAAGCCCCTTGCCCTGGCTCGCCCCCTCGATGATCCCGGGAAGGTCCGCAAGGGTCAGGCGTTCCTCCCCCATTTCCACCACCCCAAGCTGGGGGCTTAGGGTGGTGAAGGGGTAGGAGGCCACCTTGGGCCGGGCCCGGGTGAGGGCCGCAAGGAGGCTGGACTTCCCCGCATTGGGGTACCCCACCAGCCCCACGTCCGCAAGAAGGAGGAGCTCGAGGCGGAGCTTTCTCCTTTCCCCCTCTTCTCCCGCCTCGGCAAACCGGGGAGCCTGGCGAGTAGGGGTCACAAAATGGGCATTTCCCCGGCCCCCCGCCCCACCCCGGGCCACGAGAACGGTTTCGCCCTCCTCCGTGAGGTCGGCCAGGAGCTCTCCCGTCTCCGCATCGTAAACCCGGGTTCCCCGGGGAACCTCGAGGTAGAGATCCCTTCCCGCACGGCCGTGCATGCCGCTTCCTTGGCCATGGGCTCCGTCTTCCGCACGGTAGGTTCGCCTAAGGCGGCCCAGGGAGTCTACCTCTCCTCGAGCCCGTAAGTAGACGGAGCCCCCCCTCCCGCCATCCCCCCCATCGGGGCCACCCTTGGGCACGAACTTCTCCCGCCGGAAAGAAATGGCACCGTCGCCGCCCCTACCGGCGACGACGGTGATCTCTAGGACGTCTTGGAACATGCCCCCTAAAGGGGACGAACGTGCACGTAACGGCCGAGCCTACCCTTGTCCTGGAACTCCACTACCCCGTCGATGAGGGCATAGAGGGTGAAATCACGGCCCATGCCCACGTTCTTCCCCGGCTTGAAACGGGTGCCCCGCTGGCGGACGAGAATATGGCCCGCCCGGACCACCTGGCCGCCAAAGCGCTTGACCCCAAGGCGCTTGGCTTGGGAATCCCGGCCGTTTTTGGTAGAACCAAGCCCCTTCTTATGCGCCATGCCTTACCCCCAGATCTCCCGGATGAGGAGCTCGGTATAGGGCTGGCGGTGGCCCCTCTTCCTCCGGTAGTTCACCTTGGCCTTGAACTTGGAAACCACCACCTTCTTCCCCTTCCCGTGCCCTACCACCTCGGCCACCACCTTGGCCCCTTCCACCCAAGGGGTCCCTACCGCCACGCGCTCGCCCCATAGGAGGAGGACCGGAAGCTCCAAGGTGGTGCCGGGCTCTGCGGCCAGCCGCTCTACCCGAAGGCGCATGCCCGGTTCTACCCGGTACTGTTTTCCGCCCGTTTGGACGATGGCAAACATGGCTCTCCCCAAGGGGCTCCTAGGCCCCTTTGCCTTACCCACTATAGCCTAGGAGGACAGCCTCCCGCAAGCTTAAACCCCCCTTTGCGGGGGGTTTTGGTGGAGCCGAGGGGATTCGAACCCCTGACCTCCTCAATGCCATTGAGGCGCGCTCCCAACTGCGCCACGGCCCCAGGCCAAACCCTATCCTAGGGGGGATCGGCCCTTTTGTCAAGCTAAAGGGGCTCTGACCCCTCGTCAGACCCTTTAGGTTCCTCCAGGGGGACTTTCTGCCGGGGCCCCCATGCGTCAGCGAAGCTACATTCTGAACCCGGCCAGACACATGTGAGACTGGACGAGTAAAAATGT
>JBEPYU010000004.1:0-72557 GCA_041641215.1 Thermaceae bacterium | reverse complement strand
ACCAGTCCTATCTGATCCACGATGCTGGCCACCAGGCCCAGGTGGCCCAGGTCGTACACCTGTAGGTTGGGTGTGGTTTCCATCCCAAAATCCTAAGGCCAAGGGAGAGGGGTGCGGAATGTCGGTGCGGGGGCCCGGCTGGCCCTAGACCCTGCGGACCAGGAGCTATACCGGCCAGGAGGCCCGAAAGGCTGGGGTCCGCTTCCTTGCCTACCGGGTGGAACCCGCCCTCGAGGCCCTGCGCCTTTGCGAGCCCCTACCCCTCGAGGAGGACCTGGAAGGCCACCATGGCCCCTACGGCTAGGGTCAGGGCGGTGGCGGCCCTTCCGGGCCCTGCCTCTTCCATGGCCTCGGGCAGGATTTCCGCCACGGCCATCCAGATCATGGCTCCGGCGGCAAGGCCTAGGCCTACAGGAAGGATGGGCTTGAACACTTCCACGAGGAGGAAAGCCGGGACCGCCATGAGGGGCTGGGGAAGGCTAGAGAAGACGCTCCAAAGGGCAGCCCTAAGGACCCCTACCCCCTTGGGGATGAGGACCAGGCTGATGGCCAGGCCTTCGGGGATGTTGTGGACCGCAATGGCCAAGGTGATGAAAAGGCCGAAGGCCTCCCCACCCCCGAAGCTCACCCCCACCCCTACCCCTTCCGCGAAGGAGTGGGCGGTCATGATCCCTACCATCATCAGGGCCTTCCGTGCGTCCAGCCCCGTGAGGTTCTCGAAGCCTAGGTCCCGGCCGTCGAGATACCGGTGGGCCCACCGGATGGCCCAAATCCCAAGGACCAAGCCTAAAAGGGTGCGGCCCAGGCTTTGGTCCACCCCTTCGTGGATCAGGCTAAAGCTAGCGGCCAGCATCAAACCCGCGGCCGCCGCGTGGGCCACCCCGAGCTGGCTTCGGGTGATCCGCTGGCCAAAGGCCAAGGGCAGGGCCCCTAGCCCCGTGGCGAGGGCGGTGAGGAGGGCGTACAGGAACACGGTTTCAACGGAGACGGGCGTCATGCCCTGGATTTTAACTGGTAACCATTTACAAGACCCACAGGCCGGTCCCCTGGCCAGGGGGTGGGCTACGGTCCCGAGGGGTCTCAATGTGGTAGAGATTATCTGGGGTAATGCTCGAGGGCAACCTAGCCGAGTTCCCCCTTCCCTCCCTCGTTGGGGCCCTAATGGGCACCGGGCGTACAGGGTGCCTCCTGATCCAGCCCCCTTTCCTCCGGGGAGAGGTTTACCTCAAGGGGGGTAAGCCCCTGCACGCCCAGGTGGCCTTGGGGGACAAAACCCTGGAAGGGGAGGAGGCCTTGGACCTCTTGGTGGGGGTTAAGCGGGCCCCTTTCCGCTTTGAAGGGGAGGTTCTCCCTCCCAAAACCACCCTGGGTGGGGGCCTCGAGGTGTCCGCCCGTCTGGCCGAGGCCCAGGAGGCTTGGTCCACCCTCAACCTCCCTTCCGATTGGGGGTATATCCTGCGCTTAGCGCCAGGGGCTCAGGAGGTGGAGCTACCTGAGGAGGCTTTGAGGGTTTTCACGCAGGTCGAGGGAAAGCGGCTTGCTGAGGTCCTCGTTGCCCCTAAGCCCCTGCGGGTGGCCCGGATTCTCCACACCCTGCTGACCTTGGGAGCCCTAGAGGCGGTGCCCAAGGTGGAACTTTCGCCGGTGGCCCTTTTGGTCCTCCCCATCTACGGGCCCGGTTCTGGGGTAGCCTATGTGGACGAGGGATTGTATACGGAGTGGGTACGGCGCATTCGCTACGCTTTCCGTCTCCGCTTGATCGGGAAGGAGGTGGTCCTCGAGGTCAAGCCCCGCCCCAACCTCACTGGCCGGCTTGGCTTGCTCGAGGGGGACCTTAGGGGCCTTCGCCTGCGCCGAGGGGATAAAGTAGAGGTGGTGCCGGAGGTGTAGCCCCTATGGACATCATGGCCATCAATGAGACCCTTAACCGGATCGTCTACGGGATTCCCGCCAAGGTTTTTTTCCTCCTGGTGGGAGCTTACCTGGTTTTTTTTCAAATAAAATGGTTTTCCGCGCCCTTGCGGATGGCGCGGGTGGCCTTTAGCGAAACCCTCGGGGCCATCCGTGAACGCTCCTACGCCTTCGGAGGCCAGATTACCCCCTTCCAGGCGGCCATGGTGGCCCTTTCCGCCGTTCTGGGCACCGGCCACCTCATAGGGATCTTGGCTGCGGTGCTCGTAGGAGGTCCAGGGGCGATCTTTTGGATGTGGGTCGCCTACTTCCTGGGGACGGGGTCCAAGTTTGCGGAGGCCACCTTGGCCATCCACTTCCGCCGGCGCTTTGCCGATGGTTCCCTTTCCGGGGGGGCCATGTACTACCTGGCCCGCGGCCTACCTCGCCTTGCCTTTTTAGGGAGCGCCTTTGCCTTCTTCACCCTTGTAGCGGCTTTAGGGATTGGCAACCTTTCCCAAGGCGTGTCCGTAGGTAAGGCGCTGGAGCCCTTAGGTGTGCCTCCTGGGATCACCGGGCTCCTCTTGGCCCTGCTCGTGGGGGTGATCCTGGGCAGGGGCATCGTGCGGGTGGCCCGGTTTGCCCAGTTTATCGTCCCCCTCAAGCTCTTGCTGTTCCTGTTGGCCATCCTACCCCTCTTCGCCCTCTACTGGAGTAGGATCCCCGAAGCCCTGCTCCTTGTTTTTCAGGCTGCTTTTAACCCCCAAGCCGCCTTGGGCGGGGCTACGGGGTATAGCCTGATAGCGGCCATAGACGCAGGTCTAGGAAGGGGGATCTTCGCCAACGAGGCGGGCCTTGGCTCCTCCTCCATCGCCCACGCCCAGGCCCAGGTGGACCACCCCGTGCGCCAGGGGTTTTGGGGGGTGGTGGAGATGTTCGTTATCTTCCTGGCCACCTCCCTCGTCGGCCTCACCTTCGTCGCCTCAGGCCTTTGGCGGGCAGGTGGGTCGCCCGTTGAGGCTATGGAAGCCCTCTTCCAAGTCCATCCCTTGGGGCAGACCATCTTGGCCCTGACCGTGGCTGTGTTGGCTCTAGGGACCATGGTCTCCTGGGGTTTTTATGGGGAAGAGGCCGCGGCCTTCCTCCTGGGGGAGGGGATCCGCTGGCCTTACCGGCTCGCCTATGCGGTCTTCGCCTTCGTGGGCCCCTTGGGGGGCCTCGAGGTCTTCCTTGCGGTTTCGGATACCCTAAACGGCCTCATGGCCCTACCCAACCTCATCGGCCTCCTCCTCCTAGGCCCGGTGGTGGCCCGGCTGGTCCAGGGATTTTTCCGGGGGGAGCCCTGGCTTCCCCCCCGCTAGGTCGACCAGCTCCCCTCCCCGGACTTCCTTCCGCCGGGGCCGGTAGCCCCGGTCGAACCAAATCTCCAGCACCGCTCGGTCCAGGCTCCTTGGGGCTAGGATTTCCTTGCGCACGTAGTAGCCTTCCTCCGTGGGGGCGATCTCCCCGGTCTTGGTGAGGCGGAGCTCCACCACCTCCCCGCTTCGCGTGCGTACCCTTACCCGGAAGGCCAAGGGCCCATCCGGCCTAAGGTGGGGGTCCTTACGGAAGGACCACACCCCTAGCTTAATCCGGTCCCTTGAGGTCGGCCACCTAGGCCCCGGTGAAGGCCCGTACCTCCGGGCTTGCCTTCCAGAGGACATCCCCCACCGGGGCTCGGGCCTTGGCGAGGTTCGGGTCCAGACGGTTTTTGCCGCTGATGGGGAAAAGATACCCCCCTTCCTACGAAGAGCAGGCTCTTTATACCCTTTACTTTTGGTTCCTGCGCCCTCAGATTCCCAAAAAACCTCACGGGGACTTTTCTACCGGGGTCCCCATGCGGGCGCAAGCCCGCATGGGGTGGTATTATCTGCTCTACCTCTGCTCTTACGGCCCTGGTTGCCCCAAGGTCCGTGCGGGTGGGTAGGTCTAGCTCCTGGACCTGGAGGTGGTCATACCCCTTGGCCTCCAAGGCCCTTTGCACCCTAAGGGTGAAAGGGCTCATATCCTTTGCTCTTGGTTCCTTCGCTTCCAGGTTCCCAAAAAACTCTACGAGGACTTTTCTACCGGGGCCCCCATGCAGGCGTAAGCCTGCATGGGGTGGTATCATAGGCTGAGGAGGAGCCCAGCGAGGAGGGCCACCCTCCGGGGGATCTCGGGGACCAGGACGTACTCCGTCCCCTGGTGGGCGTCTCCCCCGTGGAGCCCGAGGCCGTCCAGGGTGGGCACCCCAAGGGCCGCGGTGAAGTTCCCGTCCGAACCGCCCCCTACCCGGCCTGGGCGGAGGCTAAGGCCTAGGGTCTCCCCAATGGCCCGAGCTTTCTCAAAGAGGGCTAGGCTTTCTGGGCTTGGCTCCATGGGGGGGCGGTTTAGGCCCCCTTCTAGCCGGAGCCTAGCCCCCTCGAGGACCGGGGCCAGGGCCCGTAGCCCGGCCTCCACCCGCTTCGCCTCCTCCAGGGTCCAGGCCCGGAGGTCGATCTCCACCCAGGCCTCCTCGGCCACCACGTTGGGGGCCGTGCCCCCGCCTATGCGGTTTGGGCCCAGGGTGGTCCCCTTTGCCCGATCCTCTAGGGCCATGAGCCGGGGGATCTGGTGGGCGAGCTCCAGGATGGCGTTTACCCCCTTTTCCGGCTCTACCCCTTGGTGGGCGGCCCGCCCCAGGGCCCAGAGGCGATAAAGCCCCACGCCCTTTCTCGCCACCTTGAGGTCCCCTTCGGGGGTGGGGGGCTCGAGGACCAGGACAGCCTGGGCCCTTTGGGCCTCCGCCTCGATGAGGGGGCGGCTCGCCCAGGAGCCCCTTTCCTCATCGGGGGTGAAGAGGACGGTGAGGGGGGGGAGGGGCTTTCCTTCCGCATAGCGTAAGGCCCAAAGGAGGGCCACGATTCCCCCCTTCATGTCGTAAACCCCGGGGCCTAGGGCCTTTTCCCCTTCCAGGCGGAAGGGAAAGCGCCCCTTGGGGTGGACGGTGTCGTAGTGGGTGAGGAGGAGAACCGGCCGTCCTTGGCCCGGGCGCCTGAGGAGGAGGAGGGGGCCTTCCGGGGTCTCCTGCCGCTCCAGGTGGCCCAAGGGGCGGAAGGCCTCCTCGAGGAAGGCCGCGGCCTCCCTTAGCCCCTCGAGGTCCCCGGAAGGGGATTCTCGCTCCACCAGGTCTTTTAGGTCCTTGAGGATTTCCGGGAGGTGGGCCTCCATCCAGGCGAGGGCTTCCATCCGGCCCTAGGATAAGATCGTCCCCTCCTTCGGAAGGGGTTGGCCGTGGCCTCGGGGCTTTTCCTGGCCTTCCTCATGGGCTATCCCCTAGCCCAGGGGGCCTTGGTGGCTGCAAGCCTCCTCCTCTTCACCCGGAGGCTCCGTTCGTAACGCCTCTTCCACCGGGTGGACTTTGAGCTCCTCGTCCTGTTTGCGGGGCTTTTCGTGGTCACGGAAGGGGCAAGGCGCCTGGGGTTAGGGGAGGCCTTCCTTTGGACCGGGACCCCCTTGGGCCTCCTCCTGGGAAGCGCCCTCCTTTCCCTCCTCGTTTCCAACGTGCCCGCGGCCCTTCTGCTCGCCGGCCACGAGGCCCTCCTCCTTGCGGGGAGCACCACCTTGGCGGGCAACCTCCTCCTTGCCAGCGTGGCCGAGGGGGCGAGGAGGGTGGGGGTGACCCTCCTCGAGCACCTCCGCTTTGGCCTCCCCCTGACCTTGGTGACCCTGGCTGCCCTATACCTGCGCCTGGCCTAGCCGCTCCTCTAGCCACCCCCCTAGGGCTAGGACCCGCCCGTCCTCCCCATAAGGCCCCACCACCTGGAGGCCGATGGGCATCCCCTCCACCCGGGCAAAGGGGAGGCTTAGGGTAGGGACCCCGAGGAGGCTAAAGGGGAGGGTAAGGGTGAGGAAGGCTTCCCGGTGGGTCTTGGTCCCCGATTCCAGCTCCACCTCCCGGGTGCCCAAGGGGGGTGCGGGGAGGGGCTGGGCGGGGAGGAGAAGGGCGTCCACCCCCCTTAGGGCCTTGGCCAGGCTAAGCCGGTAGGCCTCCCTTTCGGCCACCGCCTCCCGGTAGTCCTTCTCCGTGAGGGCTAGCCCTGCCTCGAGGGCTGCCCGCACCTCCTCGGAAAAGCCCTCCTTGGCCTCCCGAAGGGCCTTTTCGTGGATCCTTGCCGCCTCGTAGCGCACAAGCCGGGTGTAGGTCTCGTAGACCCCAGGCAAGGGGAGGGAAACGGGCCGCACCTCGGCCCGCAGGCGGGGAAGGTCCTCTAGGAAGGCCTCAAAGGCCCGGCGCACCCCCACCCCAAGCCGCCCCTCGAGGAAGTCCCAGGGAACCCCAAAGGTCGGGTTGGGGGAGGCCTCCAGGGGGATATCCTCCCCGGCCAGGATCTCCGTGAGGAAGTGGGCGTCCCGGACGGTGCGGGTGAGGGGGCCCACGTGGTCCGTGGAGGGGGAAAGGGGTAAGGCCCCCTTAGCGCTCACCCGGCCGTAGGAGGGCTTAAACCCCACTATCCCGTTGAAGCCCGCGGGGATGCGGATGGAGCCCCCGGTGTCCGAGCCCAAGGAGGCTAGGCCGATCCCCAAGGCCACGGCCACCGCGCTGCCGCTGCTTGAGCCACCGGCCTGGCGGCTAGGGTCTAGGGCGTTGCGCACCGGGCCGGTCCAAGGGTTTTCCCCGGTGATCCCTAGGGCGATCTCCTGCATGTTCGTCTTGGCGAAAAGGAGGGCCCCGGCCTCCCTAAGGCGCCCTACCGCCTGGGCCTCCTCAGGAAGGGGGGGGAGGGGGGCCCTGGTCCCCGCCCGGGTGGGCATCCCCAAGGTAGGGAAGAGGTCCTTTACCGTGAGGGGTAGGCCGTGGAGGGGCCCCTTCGCTTCCCCTCGCCTTAAGGCCTCCGTGAGCCTTTGGGCCTCGAGGCGGGCCCTTTCCTCGTCCAGATAGGCCAAGGCGTTCCGGTCGGCAAAGGCTCGGGTCTTCCCTAGGGCTTCCTCCAGGAGCTCTAGGGGGCTTATCCTTCCTTGCTCCAAAAGGGCTTTGGCCTGGAGGAGGTCCATGCCCCATTATATGGAGCTAAGCCAATGGAGGAGGGCTTCCGCGGCCTGGGGGTTGGTGGCCAGGGGCACCCCGTGGACGTTGCACACCCGCATGAGAGCCTGGATGTCGGGCTCGTGGGGCTTGGCCGTGAGGGGATCTTGGAAGAAGATCACCCCCAAGACCTGGCCCTCGGCCACCCGGGCCCCGATCTGCATATCCCCCCCAAGGGGCCCTGAGAGGACCCTTTCGACGGGAAGCCCCGTGGCCTCGGCGATCCTTTGCCCGGTGGTTCCCGTGGCGAGAAGGGGGAAGCGGGCGAGGAGGTCCCGGTGGGCTTGGCAGAAGGCCACCATCTCCTCCTTCTTGGCGTCGTGGGCGATGAGGGCCAGGGCTTTCACAAGGGATATTCTAGACCCGTGGAGCCCTTGACCCTCAGGGAAGCCCAAAGGCGGGTGGACGAGTGGATCGGCCGCTTCCAGGAGGGGTATTTTCCCCCCCTCCTCATGCTGGCCCGGCTGGCGGAGGAGCTCGGAGAGGTAGCCCGGGTCCTGGCCCATAGGGCAGGGAAAAAGCCCAAGCCGGGGGAGGAGGAGGGGGACCTGGAGGAGGAGCTTGGGGACCTCCTTTTCGTCCTCATCTCCTTGGCCAACCGGGAAGGCCTAGACCTCGAGCGGGCCTTCCTCCGGGCGATGGCCAAGTACGAGGCCCGGGACGGGAACCGCTGGACCCCGAGGTAGGCCCTGCGGGATCCTAGGGCCTAAGGGCTAGCCCGCCCTTAGGCCCAGCAGGAACCCTCCCACAAAGCTTGCCCCAAAGGGCAGGTTGTGGGTGAGGAGGCCGAGGAGCCTTTCCCAAAGGTTTTGTAGCCCGGCTTGGCCCAGGAAAGGCTCCACGTCCTTTTGGATCCGGGTCCAGTCCACCTGCAGGTAACCGGCCTGGGCCAGGAGTTGGAGGCCTAGGAAGAAGATCCCAAGGAGCAGGGCCAAGAGGCGGCCTACCTTCTTGAGGGCGTATCCCGTGACGTACCCCGCCAACCCTCCGAAGGTGAGTTGGCCCAGGTAGGGGCTGAGGTCGGGCATCATCCCCTTTAGGATAGCCTAGGCCCCCCCTAGGCCCAAAAGCTTGGCCTCGGCCTTCATGGCCTCGAGGACAAACCCCAGGTGCTCGTCCAGGCTCAGGCCCAGTTCCTCCGCCCCAAGCCGGATCTCCTCCCGGTTGACCCCCTTGGCGAAGGCCTTATCCTTGAACTTTTTCTTGAGGCTCGGAAGCTCGAGGCCCAGGATGGAGCGGTCGGGCCTCACGTAGACCGCAGCCGCAATGAGCCCCGTGAGCTCGTCCACCGCGAAGAGGGCCTTGGCCATGAGGGTCCTTCGGGGAACCCCGGTGCGGCTTGCGTGGGCCAGGATGGCCTCAAGGATCTCCTCCGGGTAGCCCAGGGCCCTTAGGGCCTCCACCCCCTTGTAGGGGTGGGCCTCGGGGTACTTCTCGTAGTCCATGTCGTGGAGGACCCCCGTGATGGCCCAAAGCTCCTCGTCCTCCCCGAAGCGGCGGGCGTAGGCCCGCATGGCCACCTCCACCGCCCGCATGTGCCGCCTTAGGGAAGGGCTTTCCGTCCAAGCCTCCATGAGGACTAGGGCTTCCTCGAAGCGGGGCATGGCCTAAAGTATACCCATGCGCCTTGGCTACGGGGAGGATAGCCACCCCCTTGAGGAGGGAAGGCCCCTTTTCCTCTGCGGCCTCGCCCTCCCTAGCCCCCTAGGCCCCAAGGCCCATTCCGACGGGGATGTGGCCCTTCACGCCCTGACGGACGCCCTCCTTTCCGCCTATGCCCTCGGGGATATCGGCCTCCTTTTCCCCGATACCGATCCCCGCTGGCGGGGGGTAAGGAGCGAGGTGTTCCTGAAGGAGGCCCTCCGCTTGGTGGGGGCCCGGGGGGGGAGGCTACACCAGGTGAGCCTGGTGGTGGTCCTAGACCGGCCCAAGCTCGGCCCCTACCGGGAGGCCCTGGTGGGGAACCTGGCCCGCCTTTTGGACCTGCCCCTGGACCGGGTAGGCCTTACCTTCAAGACCTCCGAGGGCCTGGCCCCAGGCCACATCCAGGCCCGGGCGGTGGTCCTCCTGGTAGACTAGGGGGCATGAGCCTTACCCACCTGGACGAGGAAGGCCGTCCCCAGATGGTGGACGTGACCCACAAGGAGGCCACCCTTCGCACGGCCATCGCCGAGGCCTACGTGGAGCTTCCGGAGGAGGCCCTGAGGGCCCTCGAGGCCGGGGGGGTGGGGAAGGGAGACCCCTTGCGGGTGGCGGAGCTTGCGGGGATCATGGGGGCCAAGCGCACCCCGGACCTCATCCCCCTCTGCCATCCCTTGCCCTTGAGCGGGGTGGAGGTGCGGGCCGAGCTCCTGGAAGGCCGGGTGCGGATCCAGGCCACGGTTCGCACCAAGGCCGAAACCGGGGTGGAGATGGAGGCCCTTACCGCCTGCGCCATAGCCGCCTTGACCCTCTACGACATGCTGAAGGCCGCCTCCAAGGGCTTGGTGATCTCCAGAATCCAGCTTCTGGAAAAGACCGGGGGCCAAAGCGGCCCCTGGCGGAGGGAAGGGTGAGGGTAGCCCTAGCCAAGGATGGGAAAAAGGTGTATCCGGGGCCCTTCGGCCATGCCCCGAGCTTTGCCATCTACGAGGTGGAGGGGGAGGCCTTCCGCCTCCTCGAGGTCCGCCCCTAATACCCTTTACTTCTGGTTCTTGCGCTTCTAGGTTCCAAAAAACTCCACGGGGACTTTCTACCGGGGCCCCCATGCGGGCTTGGGGCCCGCATGGGGTGGTATAACCCCTACGCGGCCATGGAGGGCGGGGACAAGCCGGCCCTCATGGCCGCCCTGCTCCAGGACGTGGACCTGAGGGTGGGGGCCCGCTTTGGCCACCACCATGAGTTCTCCCAGGCCTCCCTTCCTCTAGGCCGACGGGTCCAGGTGGCCCCGGGGGAGGCGGAGGAGGTCCTTAAGGGCCTTCTCCGCGGAAATACCGCCGGATGAGCTCCCGGGCTTCCTCCGGGAGGGGGGTGCGCTCGAGGTAGACCTCGGCCCCCCGCACCACCCTTTCCGGGGGGCGGCCCTCGGGCCAAGGGCTGGGAAGGGCCTTCCCTCCCTCCCCCCCTCCCTCCAAGAGCCCTTGGGCCTCCCCTTGGGGCCTAACCGCCACCTCCTGGGGCTCCTCCAGGTGGGGTTCCCCCTCCCCGGTCCCGGGCCTAGGGGAGGGCGGGCCTCCTTGGGCCCCTGGGCTTGGGTCCCCTTCCCCTGTCCCTTCGCCCCTTAGCCCCTCGGGGTCCCCTTGCCCTTCCCCAGGCCCCTGGTCCTTGGGCTCCTCCACAGGACCAGTACCTGGGCTTCCCTCCTCTTGGGGGGTGCCCTCCTCCCCCTTGCCCACTTCCCCTTGGGGAGTGGGGTTTGGGGCCTCCCCTCCTGGGCTTTCCCCCAGCGTTGGGCTTCCCAGGGAGGGGGCTTGGGGCGGGAAGAGGGGGCTCGTTCCCGCCTTAAGGGGGAGGGCCAAGGCCAAGAGGAGGACCAGGAGGTAAAGGAGAAGGAGGCTTAGGGGAAAGGGGGGGAGGGGGATCTCCACCTTGCGGGCCGCCTCCCAAAGCCGGGCCTCCCCATAGGCCAAGGCCGTGGGGTAGGCCAGGCTTACCCGGGCGATGACCCTAAGGGCCTGCCCCTCCCAGAGCCTAGCGGGAAGGAGGAGCCAAAGGGGGGAAAGGCGGGCCAAGGGGGGTAGGAGGAGGCCGAGGAGGGCCGTGGCTAGGGCCAAGAGGAGGCGGGCCCGCCAGGCGAGTCGCTGGGCATAGGCCAGATGGAAGCCGGGGCCCATAGGGCCATTATGGGGACTAGGGGGCGTAGAGGGCTAGGGCGTTGACCACAGGCCGTGGAGGGCCGCTATAGGGGTTCTTGAGGACCCCTTTGACCCAAAGCTGGGCCGAGCCTCCCCCGTCCATCCTGAGGGCGTTCCAGGCCCCAAGGCCCAGGAGGGCCCGGGCCAGGGCCCCAGGGGTGGTGGGCTCGGAGACCACCAGCCAAAGGGTCCCCCCCCGGTCCCAGGCCACCGCGGCCTGGGGGGCCACGGCCCTTAGGGGCCTGGGGTCTTGAAAGTTCTCCTGGGAGGGGTCAAAGGCATAGGCCCCTTCCTTCACCAAAAGGGGCCCCGCCTCTAGGGCGTAGCGGAACGGGGGGTCCAGGCGCCCATAGAGGCTCAGCCGGTCCCCCACCCCCAAGGGGAAAGGAGGGGAACCCCTGGGGAAGGCCAAGGCCCAGGCCCCCGGGGGAAGCTCCAGGGGGGCGGGCCTTAGGTCCACCACCCGGTCCCCTTGTACCAGGGCCACCTCCTCCCCAGGGCGCCCCACGGGGCCAGGAAGGGTGTGGGCGGTGTAGCGGGCCAAGGAGGCGTTCAGGCCCACCCGGACCTCCTGCCCTTGGGGTCCCTTGACCACCGCCTCGAAGCGGGGTTTTCCCAGGAAGAAGTCCCACTCGTTCCAAAGGAGGGCCACCCGGCCCAAGGGGTAGGAGAGGGTGACCCCGTCCTCCACCCAAAGGCCTAGGGGGGTGCCCGTTTTGGGGTCAAAATACCCCCCGTTCAGGACCGCGAGGGCCCCGGGGGCCAGGTCCTTGGGCAGGGCCCGGCTTAGGGGGCGCCCCACGGGTTGGAGCCTTCCCCTTTGGGCCTCCACCAGGTAAAGCCGTAAGGGTTCTGGGGCGAAGCCCCAGACCTCGCGGTAGCGGATCCCCGGGGCCAAGGCCTCCTCCTTTTCCGGTTCCAGAAGGTAGAGGTCCAGGACGAGCCGGGGGGGGTCTTTTAGGGGAAAGAGGCGGTAGGCGAGGAGGCGGCCCCTGGCCTCCAGGGTGACCTCCGTGCCCTGGGGGAGGAACCTCACCCCAAGGGGTAGGGGAGGGCTGAGGAGGCCTGGGGCCAGGTAGGGGAGGGTAAGGCGGAGGGTCCCTAAGGCACGCCCTTCCGAAGGGGCCGTGGGGGCCTCCTCCCTTAGGTCCAGCACGATCCGCACTCCCCGAGGCTTTTCCCCATAGCGGACCCCGGCCTCGGGCACCTGGAAGTAGCCGAGGGCCCGGAGGACCTCGAGGGGCAGGCGGGGCCCCTCGGGCGGGGGTAGGCCGGGGTCTTCCAACCCCACCCAGCCCCTCCCTGGGACGTAGACGAGCTCTAGCCCAGGTCCTTGGTACACCCAGGCTCCCCCCTCCTCCCTAAAGGTGAGGCCCAGGCGTTCCGCAGGGAGGGCCTGGCCCAAGGCCACCCCCCAAAGGAGGAGGAAGCCCCACGCCCTCATCCCCTCATGGAACCAAGGGAGGGTGAGAAAGGGCTTAGCCCTTGACCACGATGAGGGGCCTTAGCCGGGCCACCTTTTGGCCGATGCCTGCCCCCTCTACGGCCTCCACCACCAGGGCCACGTCCTTGTAGGCCTCAGGGATCTCCTCCTCCACCGTGGCCCGGGTGGCTGCCCGGACCAGGATGCCCTCTTTCCGGAGTTCCTCTACCAGGTTCCGGGTGCGGGCCACCTTTTTGGCCTGGTGCCGGCTCATCTTCCTCCCTGCCCCGTGGCAGCTCGAGCCGAAGGTGAGGTCCATGGCCTTTTCCGTCCCCACCAGGACATAGGAGTAACGGCCCATGTCCCCGGGGACCAGGACGGGTTGCCCCACGGGGCGGTAGGCCTCGGGGATCTCGGGGTGGTGGGGGCCGAAGGCCCGGGTAGCCCCCTTGCGGTGGACCAGGACCCTCCGGCCCCTATGGGTTTCGAACTTGGCGTTGTTGTGGGCCAGGTCGTAAAGGACCCGTAGCCCATGGGCCCGAGGGGGGAAGCCCACCCCTTCAAAGGCCTCCCGCACGAAGTGGGTGATGAGCTGACGGTTGGCGAAGGCGAAGTTGGCCGCAGCGGCCATGGCCTCGAGGTAGGCCTGGCCCTCGGGGCTTTGGATGGGAGCGGCGGCGAGCTGTTTGTCCACGAGCTCGATGCCGTAGCGGGGAGCTGCCCTTAGGAAAAGCTCCACGTAGTCCTGGCAGACCTGGTGCCCTAGGCCGCGGCTACCCGTATGGATGAGGACGGTGATCTGGCCCTGGAAGAGGCCGAAGGCCTGGGCGGCCCTTTCGTCGTAGATCGCGTCCACATACTGGACCTCGAGGAAGTGGTTCCCGCTCCCTAGGGTGCCGATCTGGGGGGCTCCCCGCTCGAAGGCCCTTTCTGAGACCCGGTCGGGGTTGGCCCAGGGCAGCCTCCCCCCCGACTCGATGAAGGCCAGATCCTCTTCCTCCCCAAAGCCCCGCCCCACCACCCCTTGGGCCCCTTCTGCAAGGATGGCCTGGAGTTCCCGCTTGGTAAAGCGCACGTCCTTGCGTTCGCTGCCCACCCCTGAGGGGATGAGGCGGTAGAGGGCGTTGGCCAGGGCCTCCTTCCTGGGCTCGAGGTCCTTGAGGGTGAGGCTTGAGGCGAGAAGGCGGACCCCACAGTTGATGTCGAACCCCACACCCCCGGGGCTTACCACTCCCCCCTCCTCCGGGTCAAAGGCCGCTACCCCCCCGATGGGAAAACCGTAGCCCCAGTGGATGTCGGGCATGGCCAAGGCGGGCCCTACGATGCCGGGCAGGGTGGCCACGTTCACGAGCTGCTTTAGGGAAGCGTAGTCCTCCGCCTCGAGGTCCTTTAGGATGGCCTCTGAGGCGAAAAACACCGCATCCACCCGCATTTTGCCCTCTTTGGGGATGCGGTAGGTGTTGGGGCCGATTTTCTCCCAGCGCACCTTGCCCTCCAGAAGCCAAAGGCCCGGGCTTCCTTAGCCCGGGCAGCTTCGCCCTTTAGTCTATCGCAATATGCACTATACGTCAAGGGCTTGCAGGTTAGGCCTCGAGGCCCCGGGGTTCTTCCCCTCCCCAGGCCAGCTCCACCAGGGCGATCCCCTCCTCCACCGGCACCCCATACTCCCGGGCCAGCCGGGCGACCCTGTGGCCGATCCGCCGGATGTGGGGCACCTCCTCGGGATCCGCATCTTGAAGGAGGTCCCTAAGCCAGGTTAGGAGGGTTTGCGCCTCCCCATCGTCCAGGCCTTCCGTCAGGGCCTCATCCTCCCAAAGGGATTCCAGGTTCCCCATGGCCTTAGGGTAGCGCCTGGGGGCGAGAGGGGAAGGGGGTAAGGCGCTCCTCCTTCCTTACCCAACCCACGCCGCGGATCAGGGCTTCCAGGTAGGCGGGATCTTGGGCGGCCTGGAGGCGAGCCTTGAGCCTTTGGACCTCCGCCTCCCGAGCCCGCACCTCGCCCTCCAGGCGGTGGCGTTCCCTGGCCAGCTGGTGGGCCCGTAGCCCCTCTTGGGCCACGAGGGAAAGGACGTGGACCAACCCCAGGGCAAAGAACAGGTGGAGAAACCGGTGCATGGGCCGCTCCAAGGCGGAGCCATTATAACCCCGAGGGGCTTTTAGGGGAGGCGACCCCATTGGAGGGGGATCCTCCCTGATGTTGTAAAATCTGGAAAGAAAGGAGGCATGCGTGCCACGAGCACGGGGCAAGGAAGACTACCGGGTGCGGCTTAGGGCGGTGGGGCTCAGGCATACCGGGCCGAGGGAGCGAATCCTTAGCTTTCTCGACCGGAAAAACGCCCACCCTACCGCGGAGGAGCTTTACCAGGCATTGAAAAGGCGGGGCCAGGAGGTGGGCCTTTCCACCATCTACCTCAACCTGCACGTCCTTAGGGAAAAGGGCCTTGTCTACGAGTTCAAAGATCCCCAGGGCCATACCCGTTACGACGGGTACAGCGAACCCCATGTCCACTTGGCCTGCCCCCGTTGCGGCAAGGTGGAGGACTTTCTCCTCAAAAACCTTCCCGAGCTGGACCTCGAGCCTGCCCTCAAGGCCCTGGCCGAGCGATCGGGCTGGGCTTTGGAGGGGGCGCGGATAGAGTTTCGCGGCCTGTGCCCTGCCTGCCAAGGCTGAATGATACCCTTTGCTTTTGGTTTCTGTGCTTCCAGGTTCCCAAAAAGACCACGGGGATTTTCTACCGGGGCCCCATGCGGGCGCAAGCCCGCATGGGTGAGAAGGGGCTACCCCCGCCCAAGGGCTTTGGGCCCTGGGCTAGGCTTTGGAAAGCCTGCGGGCCAAGGCCACGATCGTCCGTACCCCAAACCCCGTGCCCCCTTCGGGGCCTAGGGCGTGGGCCTTCCGGGCAAAGGCGGGCCCTGCGATATCCAGGTGGACCAGGGGTACCTGGACGAACTCCGCAAGGAAAAGGGCAGCGGTGATGGCCCCGCCATACCGGTCCCCCACGTTCTTGAGGTCGGCTACGGGGCTTTTGAGCTTCTCCCGGTAGGCCTTCTCCAGGGGCATGGGCCAGACCTTCTCCCCCGCCTCCTCGGCCGCCTCCTGGACCAGCCGGCCGAAGGCCTCCTCCGTGGCAAAAAGGGCTGCGATCTCCTCTCCCAGGGCCACCGTGGCTGCCCCCGTGAGGGTGGAAAGCTCGAGGATCCTTTGGGCCCCTTCCCTTTCCGCATAGGCCAGGGCGTCCGCCAGGGTAAGGCGGCCTTCCGCGTCCGTGTTCATCACCTCCACGGTCTTGCCCGAAAGGGTCCTGAGAACATCCCCAAGCTTATAGGCCCGCCCCGAGACCAGGTTCTCGCAGGCTGCGATGTACCCCCTAAGCTCGAGGGGAAGCCCAAGCTCGGCGATGGCCTTAAAAGCCCCGAGCACGGCTGCAGCCCCTGCCATGTCCCCCTTCATGGTGGCCATGCCCTCCGTGGGCTTCAAGGAATAGCCCCCGGAGTCAAAGGTAAGGCCTTTGCCCACGAGGTCCAGCCGGGCCTGGGCCCCTTCCCCCCTATAGCGGAGCTTGATGAAGCGGGGGGGGTTATCCGAGCCCTGGGCCACGGCGAGGAAGGCCCCCATGCCGAGCCCCTCTATGGCCTTCTCCTCCAGCACCTCCACCTCCACGCCCAAGGCGCGAAGCTCCAGGGCCCGCTCGGCCAAGGCCTCCGGCGTGAGGAGGTTCGGGGGCTCGTTCACCAGGTCCCGGGCGAAATAGACCCCCTCCGCCACCTTCCCCGCCCGCTCCAAAAGCCCCTCGGGGACGCCCGGGAGGTGGAGGGTAAGGGCCTTCGCCTCCCTCTCCGTCTTATGCCGGTCAAAGCGGTAGGCCCCAAGGAGAAGCCCCTCGGCCAAGGGGTAGGCCTCCTCCAGGGGCTCCACCAGGACCTCGGGGAAGGCGAGCCGGAGGAGGGCCTGGACGAGCTTCCCCCCGCTTTCGCGGGCCTCGCCCAGTAGGCCAAAGAGGAGGATGGCCCCCTCCTCCGTGTGGAGGAGGAGGCTCTCCCCTGCCTTGAGCCCCACCCCTTCCAAGGCTCGCCGCAAGGGCCCCCCTAGGCGGGCGTCCAGGGCCTCGCCCTGGGGGAGGAGGGCCCCTTCCCTGACCCAGGCTACCTTAAGGGGGGCCCGGCCCTCGGCCAGGCTGGTTTGGGCGCTCTTCAGGGTGATCACGCCCCACGTTTTACCATAGGGGCATGGCAAAATGGGAAGGATGCGGCCCCTCTTTCTCGCCAAGCAGGCTGCCCTCGGGGGGGCGGCGGCCCTCGAGGGGGTCATGATGAAGACCCCCGAGGCCTGGGCCCTGGCCGTGCGCCTCCCTTCGGGGGCCATCCACGTGGAGCGCCACGAGGAAAAAGCCCTCCCCCTTCGCTACCCCTGGGCCCGCCTGCCCCTCCTCCGGGGGGTGGTGGCCCTTTGGGATGCCCTGAGCGTGAGCTACCGGGCCCTAGCCAGAAGCGCCGAGCTTGCGGGGGAGGAGGAGCTCCCCAAGGGGGCCCTGTGGGGGATGGTGACGGTAAGCCTCCTCCTCGGCCTTGGGCTCTTCATCGTCTTCCCCGGCTTCCTTTCTGGGCTCCTCGTAGACCCTGCCCGGCATCCCGTCCTCTCCAACCTCCTGGCCGGGCTCCTCAAGGTGGGGATCCTCGTGGGCTACCTCCTTTTCCTCCGGCGCCTGCCCGAGACCCGGCGTTACCTCATGTACCACGGGGCTGAGCACAAGGCCATCCACGCCTACGAGAAGGGGCTTCCCCTCACGGTGGAAAACGTCCTGGCCCAGCCCCGCTTCCACCCCCGGTGCGGGACCACCTTCATCGCCTTTGTGGTGGTGGTCTCCGTGCTGGTCTATAGCCTCATCCCGGCCCCTGAGGTCCTCTGGTGGCGCCTCTTGGCCCGCATCCTCTTCCTCCCCCTGGTGGCGGCCTTGGCCTTCGAGCTCCTCTACTTCTCCGCAAGGCACGAGGACCCCCTCTCGAGGCTCCTCAGGGAGCTCGGTTTCCGCTTCCAGGCCCTCACCGTGGAGGAGCCCACCCCTGAGATGGTGGAGGTGGCCATAAGGAGCACGGAAGCGGCCCTGGGCCGGGAGGTGGTGGCGTGAGGCCTTCCGTCCTGGTGGCCATGTCCGGGGGGGTGGACTCCTCCGTGGCCGCCCTCCTCCTCAAGGAGGCGGGCTACGAGGTGGTGGGGGCCATGATGCGCTTCTGGCCGGATCCCCCCTTGGCCCTCGAGGCCGGGGCCCCTAGGGCCCCCACGGGGTGCTGTTCCCCGGATGCGGCCTACGACGCCCGGCGGGTGGCGGACCTCCTCCGCATCCCCTTCTACCTCCTGGACTACCGGGAGGTCTTCGAGGAGAGGATCATCCGCCCTACCCTCGAGGGCTACGCCCTGGGCCAGACCCCTAACCCCTGCGCCCTCTGCAACACCCAGGTGAAGTTCGGAGCCCTCCTCCAGCAGGCGAGGCGGCTGGGCCTGGACTACGTGGCCACCGGCCACTACGTGCGGAGGGTAGGGGAGGCCCTCCTAAGGGGGCGGGACCCCCTTAAGGACCAGAGCTACTTCCTCTGGGGCACCCCCAAGGAGGCCCTTCCCCACCTCCTCTTCCCCGTAGGGGACATGACCAAGGAGGAGGTGCGGCGCCTTGCGGAGGCCAAGGGCCTGCCCACGGCCAGGAAGCCCGAAAGCCAAAACCTCTGCTTTGTTTCCGGGGACATCCGGGCCTTCCTCAAGGAGAGGCTAGGGGCTAGGCCCGGTCCCGTGGTGGACCTCCTCACCGGGGAGGTCATCGGGGAGCACCAGGGGGCTAGCCTCTACACCGTGGGCCAAAGGAAGGCCCTTGGCCTCTATAGGCCCCACCTGGAGCGCTACGTGGTCCGGGTGGACGTGGAGGGGAATACCCTTTACGTGGGGCCCAAGGAGGCCGTGCTCTTCCTGGGCCTCGAGGTGGGGGAGGTGAACCTCCTTGGAGGGCTTCCTGAGGAGGTGGAGGTCCAGGTCCGCTACCGCACCCCCCCCGTACGGGCCCGGGTGGAGGCCCTAAGCCCCTTGCGCCTCCGCCTGGAGGAGCCGGTCTTTGCGGTTACCCCTGGCCAGAGCGCGGTCTTCTACCGGGGGGATAGGCTCCTCGGAGGGGGGGTGATCCGCAAGGCGCTCTACCCCTTGCTGGAGCTAGCGGATCCCCACCTGACCCTGGCCTGACAAAGCCCTGCCATCCTGTCCTTCGGGAGGTGACTGCGATGAAAAGGCTTTTGGTCCTTGCCCTAGTGGCCCTAGCGGGCGCAAGCTTGGCCCAGATCCGGGCGGATGGTTCCTCCACTGTCTACCCCATCACCCAGGCCGTGGCGGAGGAGTTCATCACCCGTAACCCCAACGTGAAGATCGCGGTGGCCTTCTCGGGTACGGGGGGCGGGTTCAAGAAGTTCTGCCGGGGGGAGACGGACATCTCCAACGCCAGCCGCCCCATCACCAAGGCCGAGATCGAGGCCTGCAAGCAAGGGGGAGTGGAGTTCGTTGAGCTTCCTGTGGCCTATGACGCCCTTTCCATCCTGGTGAACCGGCAGAACACCTTTGCCCAGTGCCTCACCGTGGCCCAGCTCAAGGCCATCTGGGAGCCCAACTCCAAGATCACCACCTGGAAGCAGATCAACCCCGCCTGGCCCGACCGGCGGATCGTCCTCTTCGGCGCGGGGACGGACTCGGGCACCTTTGACTACTTCACGGAGGCCATCATGGGCAAGGTGGGGGCCATCCGCAAGGACTACTTCCCCTCGGAGGACGATAACGTGATCCTCCGGGGCGTGACGGGTAACCCCTACGCCATGGCCTTCGTGGGCTACGCCTACTACGAGGAGAACAAGGACAAGGCCCGGGCCCTCGCCGTGGATGGGGGGAAGGGGTGCGTGGTCCCCAGCCGGGAGACGGTGGTCAACGGGTCCTACACCCCTCTTTCCCGGCCCCTCTTCATCTACGTGAACGCCAAGAGCCTGGAGCGCAAGGAGGTTCGGGACTTCATCGACTTCTACCTCTCCCCTCAGGCCCGGCGGGCCATCCGCTCCACGGGGTACGTGGAGTTGCCTAACGAGGCCTACGAGATCGCCCAGGAGATCGTGAAGCGGAAGAAGACGGGGAGCTTCTTTACCGATCTGCCCCCTGGTACACCCCTTTCCAAGTTCATCGAGGAGCTGCGCAAGGAGCTCAAGTAAACCCAACTAGCCAAAACTGGGGTGGGGGTTTCCCCACCCCAGTAAACTGGACGGAGGCATGGAGATCCTTCGGCAAAAACCTTCCCGTAGCCCAAGGGAGGTCTTGATCCTGGGGGTGCTTTACCTCCTGGCCTCCGTAACCCTCCTCACCACCTTGGGGGTTATCCTCACCCTCCTTTCCGATGTGTGGGCCTTTTTCCAGAGGGTGCCCCTTAAGGAGTTCCTCTTCGCCCCCGAGTGGACCCCCCTTTTCGCGGAGCCCCGCTACGGGATCCTGCCCCTGGTGACGGGGACCTTCCTTTTAGCCGGGATCGCCCTCCTCTTAGGGGTTCCCCTGGGGTTGGCCTTGGCCATCTACATCTCCGAGTACATGGCCCCTGCCCAGCGGGCCCGGATCAAGGGCACCTTGGAGCTCTTCGAGGGTATTCCCACCGTGGTCCTCGGGTACTTCGCGCTCCTTTTCCTCACCCCCCTTTTGCAGAAGGTAATTCCAGGTTTAAACATCTTTAACCCCCTTTCCGCGGGGATCGTCATGAGCTTTGCCATCCTCCCCTACGTGGCCAACGTGGCCGCGGACGCCATGGAGGCTGTGCCCCGTTCCATCCGGGAAGCGGCCTACGCCCTAGGGGCCAGGCCCTACCAGGTGGCCCTGAAGGTAGTCTTCCCCGCAGCCATCTCCGGCATCATCGCAGCCATCATCCTAGCCCTAAGCCGGGCGGTGGGGGAGACCATGATCGCGGCCATCGCTGCGGGCCAGCGCCCCATCCTCACCCTAGACCCCCGGGAGACCATCGCCACCATGACCAGCTACATCGTCCAGGCGGCCACGGGGGACCAGCCCACGGGCTCCACGGCCTACTACGCCCTTTTCGCCGTGGGCTTTGCCCTTTTTGCCATCACCCTTTTCCTCAACCTCCTCGCCCAGTACGTGGTGGAGCGTTACCGGGAGCGGTATGAGTAGGGCCCCCCACGCCTTCCAGCCGGACCCCTGGCAGGAGCGGATCGACCGGGCCTTCGCCCGGGCCTTGGCCTTGCCCCTTTTCCTCGCGGTGGTCCTCCTCCTTCTCCTCCTTGGGGACACGGTATACCGGAGTTTTTCTGTCCAGGTCCTGCGGGCCGACGAGGGCCCGGGGCGGACCTACCCCTTTGGGCTATCCCCGGACCGCCTCCTCCTGGAGGAGCTTCTCGCCCGGGATTACACCGAGGAGGAGGCCAAGGCCATCCTAGAGGATCCCAAGGAGCGGCAGGTTTTCCTCCTGCAAAACCGGGTAGAGCTCATGTGGCTCACCCAAGACGGCCCCTTCCGCTACGTGGTCACGGGGCTTAGGGACGATCGGGTGGCGGATTTCTCCCTCCTTCAGGGCCTATCCCGTTGGGAGGAGCTTAAGGCGGGTTTGGGCCCGGGGGAGCGCCTGGTCCTCAACCCTTGGCTGGACGCCACCTTCCTCACCCGTCCCCCCTCCCGCTCTCCCCTCACCGCAGGGATCGGGGTAGCCGTGGTGGGCACGGTTTGGGTCTTGGGCCTAGCCCTCCTCATCGCCATCCCCGTAGGGGTGGGAAGCGCCATCCTCCTCGAGGAGTACCTCCGTCAGGGCCGTTTTTCCCGCTTTTTGGAGGTGAATATCCGCAACCTGGCCGGGGTGCCCTCCATCGTCTATGGCCTTTTGGGCCTGGCCCTTTTCGTCCGGGGTATGGGCCTAGGCCCCACCATCCTCCCTGCGGCCATGACCCTGGGGCTTCTTGGGATCCCGGTCATCGTGGTCACGGCCCGCGAGGCCCTAAGGGCGGTCCCTGACTCCTTGCGCCAGGCGGCCTTTGCCCTAGGGGCTACCCGTAGCCAGGTGGTCTTCCGGGTGGTGGTGCCTGCGGCCCTGCCCGGGATGGTCACCGGGGTCATCCTCTCCGCGGCCCGGCTGATCGGGGAGGCGGCCCCTCTCCTCCTCGTGGGGGCGGCGGCCTACGTGCCCTTCTTCCCCTCGGGCCCCCTATCGGAATACACGGTGATCCCTGTCCAGATTTACCTCTGGGTAGCCCTCAACATCCCGGAGTTCGCCCGGGTGGCGGCGGCAGGGATTTTGGTCATGCTCCTCGTCCTTTCCGTCCTCTACGCCCTGGCCCTTTACCTTAGGAACCGCTATAGGAGGGAATGGTGAGCCTGCCCTTTTTGCAAGACCACGAGACGATACGGACAGAACCTGTTCCTGAGGCGGAAGCCCTGGTGGAGGTTCGCAACCTCAACCTCTACTACGGGGAAACCCAGGCCCTCTTTGGCATCAGCACCCGTTTTCCCCGCAACAAGGTCACGGCCATCATCGGCCCCTCGGGGTGCGGGAAGAGCACCTTGCTCCGTTCCCTTAACCGGATGAACGACCTCATCCCCGGGGTCCGGGTGGAAGGGGAGATCCTCTACGAGGGGGTCAACATCTACGACCCCCAGGTGGACCCGGTGGCGGTAAGGCGGCACATCGGGATGGTCTTCCAAAAGCCCAACCCCTTCCCCAAGACCATCTTTGAAAACGTGGCCTTTGGCCTCCGCCTTTTGGGGATCAAGGGCAGCGAGCTCGAGGACCGGGTGGTGGAGGCCTTGAAGCGGGCAGCCCTCTGGGAGGAGGTAAAGGACCGCTTCAAGAGGGAAAGCGGCCTCCGCCTCTCCGGGGGGCAGCAGCAGCGGCTTTGCATCGCCCGGGCCATTGCGGTGGAACCCCCCCTCCTCCTCATGGACGAGCCCACGAGCGCCCTAGACCCCATCGCCACCCAGGCCATCGAGGACCTCATCCTGGAGCTCAAAAACCGCTACACCGTGGTCATCGTGACCCACAACATGCAGCAGGCTGCGAGGATCTCCGATCGCACCCTCTTCATGCACCTGGGCGTCTTGGTGGAGGAGGGCCCCACGGAGGTCATGTTCACCCAGCCCCGCCATCCCTATACCGAGGCCTACATCACCGGGCGGTTCGGCTAGAATGGGGCCGTGCCGCCCTTGGGCCTCCTCTTCCTCACCCTTTTTAACAGCATTCTGGGGCTTTCCATCCTCTTTCCCATTTTGGGCCCTTTAGGCCGGGAGCTCGGCCTAAGCGAGCCCCAGGTGGGCCTTTTCTCCACGGGGTATGCGCTCTTTCAGTTCCTCCTTGCCCCCTACTGGGGCCGAAGGAGCGAGAGGGGTAGGAAGCCCGTGCTCCTTATGGGCATTCTGGGTTTTGCCGTAAGCTTTTACCTCTTCGGCCTCTTCGCCCTCTTGGGGTTTTGGGGAGTCCTTTCCGGCTGGGGGCTTTTCCTGGGGCTTCTCCTTTCCCGCTTGGTGGGGGGAGCTTTTTCCTCCGCCACCTTGCCCACGGCCCAAGCCTACGTGGCCGACTTGACGGAAAAGCAAGACCGCACCGCCGGCCTGGCCCTCCTGGGGGCCGCCTTCGGCCTAGGGGTGGTGGTGGGGCCCGCTTTGGGTGGGGTCCTTGCCGCCTCCTTTGGCCTTTTGGTCCCGGTTTTCTTTTCGGCCACCTTGGCCCTTTTGAACGCCCTTTTTGCCTGGCGTTTCCTCCCCGAATCCCGGCCTCAGGGGGTGGTTTCGGCCTCGAGGCTCTCCCCGTGGGAGGACAGGGTGTTCCCCCTTCTTTTTGTGGGCCTGAGCCTTAACCTCGCGGGCGTGAGCCTAGAGCAAACCTTGGCCTTCTACTTCCAGGATCGGCTTGGCCTAGATGCCCTCGCTACGGCCAGGAGCGTGGGGTTGGCCTTGGTCCTTTACGGGGTCCTTGCGGTGCTCATCCAAGGGGGACTGGTACGGGCCCTGAAACCCAGCCCGAAGACTCTCCTCCTCGGGGGCTTGCCCCTTGGCCTAGCGGGGTTTTTGGTCTTAAGCCTAGCCCATACCTACCCCCTTCTCCTCCTTGGCCTACTCCTCCAGGGGGCAGGGCAAGCCTTGGCCCTTCCTGGGGTGACCGCGGCCCTTTCCTTGGCGGCTGGTGAAGGGGAACAGGGCCCGGTAGCGGGGCTTAACAGCGCGGCCCAAGCCCTGGGGCGGATGCTTGGGCCCATCATGGGCACGGGCCTATACCGCTTGGATCCTGCGGCCCCTTATGTCCTTGGGGCCTTCCTTTTGGCCTCGGCCCTAGCCCTTTGGCCCTGGTGGGGTCGCCGCTTGGATGCGCCTTCGCCTCCTTAGCCAGCGGAACTTCCGTAACCTAGCCTTTGAAAGCTTCCGCCCGCCGGGAGGCCTCTTGGCGGTGGTGGGGGGCAATGCCCAGGGCAAGACCAGCCTCCTTTGGGCCATCCACCTGGCCTTGGGGGGGGAGGCCGGTGGGGGGCTAGCGGACCTCATCCGCTGGGGAGCAGAAGGGGCCTGGCTCGCCGCAGAGGTGGAGACGGAGGCTGGGGTTTTCCGCGTGGAGCAGCGCCTCTTGGCTGGGGGAAGGAGGGTTTTCCTTGGGGGAAGGGAGGTTCCTTTCCACGCCCTTTGGGAGCTCCCTGGCTCGGTCCTTGTAGCTCCTGAAGACCTCGAGGTGGTTCTGGGGTCCAAGGAGGGCCGGCGGGCCTTTTTGGACCGCCTTCTTTCCCGTTTTTCCCGCCGCTATGCTTGGCTTCTTGCCGCTTATGAGCGGGCCTTGCGCCAACGCAACGCCCTCCTCAGAGGGGGAGGTGGGGAACTTGCCCCTTGGGACCAGGAACTCCACCGCTACGGAGGGGAGATCATGGCCCTCCGCCGCCGCTTCCTCGCCCGCCTGACCCCTCTTTTCCAGGAGGTGGCCCGGGCCCTAGGTTTGCCCTCCGTGGGGCTTCGCCTCGAGGAGACCGCCCCCCAAGGCCTCCTTCCGGCCCTGGCCCAAACCCGGGAAGAGGAAGCCCTAAGGGGCCAAACCCTGGTGGGGCCCCACCGGGACGACCTGCGCTTTCTCCTCGAGGGGAGGCCCGCCAAGCCCTTTGCTAGCCGAGGCCAGGCCAAGGCCTTGGCCCTGGCCCTACGCCTGGCCGAGCACCGCCTCCTTGCGGAGCGCCATGGGGAGCCCCCCCTCCTCCTTTTGGACGAGTGGGGGGAGGGTTTGGACATGGCCCACCAAAAGGCCCTCCTGGCCTATATGGAGGGCCTACCCCAGGCCATCCTGGCGGGCCTCAAACCGCCCCCAGGCCTACCCGTATGCTGGATGGAGGGGGGGGTTGTCCTATGTCCAGACGGCTAGGGGAGGTCCTGCCCCAGGCCCTTGCCCAGTTGGGCGGGGAGGCCCGCTTAAAGCGGGCCCAGGTTCTTCGGGCTTGGCGGGAGGTGGCCGGGCCGGAACTTGCGGCGCTTACCGAGCCCTTGGCCCTCGAGGACGGGGTCCTTTGGGTAGGGGTGGAAAACGCCGCCTTGGCCCACCGGCTCACCTATAGCCGCCTGGCCCTGATTCGGCGCTACCAGAGCCTTTTCCCGGGGATGGTCCGGGAGATCCGCTTTAGGGTGGAACCCTTGCCCCCTAGGCCCAAGGAGGAGCCTAGCCCGCCGGGGCAAGGGGAGGCCCAGCCGGAGGGAGGGGAGGCGGAGGTTGAGGCCAAGGCCCGCCTCCTGGCCCAAAAAGCTCCCCCATACCTGCAGGCGGCTGTGGTCCGGCTAGCCCAGGCCCTCCTCGCCCAGCCCAAGACCCCCCCTTGCCCCGTCTGCGGGGGGCCTGGGGGGCCTGGGCCTTGCCCCCCTTGCCAAAGGCAGCTGCACACCCCTTTGGTCCAGGAGGAGGCGGAAAGGCTCGCCCGGGGTAGGCCTCCCCGCCTTGAGGGGGATCTCCTAAGGGCTGCCCGCTACCTGGCCCGGGGGATCCTCCAGGCCCACCTGGCCGAGCTCACCCCTATGGCCCCGAAGGACCCTTACCTCCGTCCCCTGGTCCAGGCGTACGCCGAGTGGCTTCAGGCCCTCCAGGAACAGCCCGACGAGCCCCCCGGTAGCTCCGCTGGTAGGGAGGAGCCTCCAGGCTCTCGATGACCACCCGGCCCCCGTAGCTATTCGCATGGGCGAAGACCCCCCGGCCTAGGTAGATCCCCACGTGGTCCACCTCCTTGCCGCCAAAGCTAAAGAAGACCAGGTCCCCTGGGAGGAGCCCCCCCGCTTCCGGCAGGGCCGCCCAAAGCTCCTTGGTCGTGCGGGGAAGGGAGAGGCCGAGCTCCGCATAGACCTGGACCACGAAGGCGGAACAGTCCACCTCCGAAGGGGCGTTGGCCCCATAGCGGTAGGCCAGGCCTAAACGCCGGACCACCGCCTGGAGGAGGGGGTGCTGGGGGTCCAAGGCCTCCTGGGCGGTTTCCCCGCTGGGCACCTTGAGCACCTGGCCCACCTTGATCACGGTATCCTGGAGGCCGTTGAGGCGCATGAGGGCCTCCACCGTGGTCCCATAGCGGCGGGCCAGGCTATAGAGGGTGTCCCCAGGGGCTACGATATGGGTTTGGGCTAAGCCGAGGCCCCAAAGGCTTAGGCCTACCAGGATCCCCCTACGCATCCCCTCCATCATACCACCCCATGCGGGCTTGGGGCCCGCATGGGGTTCATAGGCCCAGGTAGGCCAGGTAGGCCTCCCAAAGATCGGGGCCCAGGAAAAAGGCCAAGGCCCCGCCCAGGGCGAGGAAGGGGCCGAAGGGGATCTTCCGCCTGTGGAATAGGAGGCCGAAAAGGGCCCCAAGAAGGGCCCCCAGGAAGAGGCCCAAGAAGGCGTACCCCTGGGTCCAGGCCCCCAAGGCCCCCATGAGCTTGACGTCCCCATAGCCCATGGCGATGGGCTCCTCCTCGGTTTCCCCTACGCCTGGCCGCAGGGCCCAGTAGAGCCCCCCGGCCAGGGCCAAGGCCCCTGCGCCAAGGAGGGCCTCCTTAAGGGCGAGGAAACCCTCCTTGCCCAAGAGGGGGGCGGTGAGCCAGACCAAGGGCAGGAGGGAAAGGGTAAGGCGGTCCTGTAGGACCACGGGCTTCCCAAGCCTTGCGGAAAGGCCTGAGCTCAGGAAGGCCAGGGCCATCCCCACCCCGGGGCCTAGGAGGCCTGAGAGGAGGGCGGCCATGTGCACCTGGTGGGGCCCCACCGGGACCTCGGCCTTTCCCTCCCGGAAGCCCCTTAAGAGAAGCCCCCCGTACCCGGCCACAAGGGCCAAAGCCCCCGCGGCGAGAAGCGCCCCCTCGAGGCTAGCCCCTAGCCCTAAGGGGAAGCCCCAAAGGCCTGAGCCCAAAAGCCCTAGGCCAAGGAGGCCATAGGTGAGCCCATCGGGAAGCTCGTAGGTGTCCCAGTCGATGAAGCTCAAGGCGATGAGGAAGGCCAAAAAGGCGAAGACGAGGAAGGCCTGGAGGGAGGGGGGGTAAAGGAGGGCCCCAAGGAGGAAGGCAAGCCCCGTGAGGCCCTCCACCAAGGGGTAACGGGGGGAGATGGAAACCTTGCAGTAGCGGCACCTTCCCCGTAAGAGGAGGTAGGAGAAAAGGGGGATGAGGTCCCAAGGGCCAAGCCGGTGGCCGCAGGCTGGGCAGTGGGAGGGGGGATGGAGGAGGGATAGGCCTTTGGGAAGCCTATGGATAACCACGTTGAGGAAAGAGCCCACGAGGAGGCCTAGGAGGAAGGCGAAGGAGGGCCACACTTGGCATTTTAAAATGGGGCCGTGACACCTGAAAGGGCCTACCAGGAGCTTTTGGCCTTCCAGAGGGAAACCCAGTACCTGGCCTCTTTGGGGGCCTTGGCCGCCTGGGATCAGCGCACCATGATCCCTAGAAAGGGCCACCCCCACCGGGCCAACCAGCAGGCCGCCTTGGCCCGCCTCCTCCACCAGCGCCTTACGGACCCCCGGATCGGGGAATGGTTGGAAAAGGTGGAGGGAAGCCCCTTGGTCCAGGATCCCCTTTCGGATGAGGCGGTGAACGTCCGGGCCTGGCGCCTCGCCTACCGGAGGGCCCGGGCCATCCCAGAAAGGCTTGCGGTGGAGCTGGCCCGGGCCCGAAGCGAGGGGGAGACGGCCTGGGAGTCGTTGAGGCCTAAGGGGGATTGGGCAGGGTTTTTGCCCTACCTCAAGCGCCTTTTGGCCCTGGTCCAGGAAGAGGCCTCCATCCTCATGGAGGTGGGCTCGGATCCCCTGGATCCGCCCTTCCAAGAACCCTACGACGCCCTCCTGGACGGGTACGAGCCCGGGGCCCGGGCGAGGGACCTCGAGCCCCTCTTCCTAGAGCTCGAGGAGGGCTTGCGCCCCCTTTTGGACCGGATCCTAGGAAGCCCCAAGCGGCCGGATACCGCCATCCTGCGCCGCCCCTACCCCGTGGAGGCCCAACGGGCCCTGGCCCTGGAGCTCCTCGCTGCCTGCGGGTACGACCTCGAGGCTGGTCGGCTTGATCCCACGGCCCATCCCTTTGCCATCGGGATTGGCCCTGGGGATGTGCGGATCACCACCCGCTACTACGAGGATCGATTCAACTCCGCCATCTTCGGCACCCTGCACGAGATGGGCCACGCCCTCTACGAGCAGGGCCTGCCCCCGGAGCACTGGGGCACCCCCTTGGGGGAGGCCGCCTCCTTGGGGATCCACGAGTCCCAAAGCCGCACCTGGGAAAACCTGGTGGGCCGTTCCCGGGGCTTTTGGGTGCGCTTTTTCCCCCGGGCCCAGGCCCTTTTCCCGAGCCTCCAGGATGTGGACCTCGAGGCCTTCCACTTTGCGGTGAACGCGGTGGAACCCTCCCTCATCCGGGTAGAGGCGGACGAGGTCACCTATAACCTCCACATCCTCGTGCGCTTTGGGCTGGAGCTTGCCCTCTTCCGGGGGAAGCTAGCTCCAGAAGACCTTCCGGGGGCCTGGGAGGAGGCCTACAAGGCCTACCTCGGGGTGACCCCAAAGGACCACAAGGACGGGGTGATGCAGGATGTCCACTGGTCCGCAGGGATGTTCGGCTACTTCCCCACCTACACCCTAGGCAACCTCTACGCAGCCCAGTTCTTCCAAAAGGCCGAAGGGGACCTTGGCCCCTTGGAGCCCCTTTTCGCCCAGGGGGAGTTCCGGCCCTTTTTGGAGTGGACCCGGGCCCACATCCACAAGGAGGGAAGCCGCTACCGGCCTAGGGCCCTGGTGGAGCGGGTGACCGGTAGCCCCCCAAGCGCCCGGGCTTTCCTCGAGTACCTGGAGGCCAAGTACGGGGCCCTTTACGGCTAGAAGGCCCCCCTAAGGGGGGGCCTTCCCAGGGGCCTCAGTATACCCTGCTACGCTTCCCCAACGGGGACTTTTCTACCGGGGTCCCCACGCAGGCTTACGCCTGCATGGGGTGGCACTAGAAGTCCATGTCCCCGCTCGAGGCCGGGGTGGAAGGAGTAGACTCCTTCTTCTCGGGCTTTTCGGCCACCACGGCCTCAGTGGTGAGGAGGAGGGAGGCGATGGAGGCCGCGTTTTGGAGGGCAGAGCGGGTCACCTTGGCCGGGTCCACGATCCCCGCCTCCACCATGTCCGTGAACTCCCCGGTGGCCGCGTTGAAACCGTAGCGGGGGTTGGCGCTTTCGGAGAGGACCTTCTGGACGATCACCGAGCCCTCGTAGCCCGCGTTTTCCGCAATCTGGCGGGCAGGCTCCTCCAGGGCCCGGCGGATGATCCGGGCTCCCGTGGCCTCGTCGCCCTCCAGCTTGGCGATGAGTTCCTCCACCGCCTGAATGGACCGGAGGAAGGCCACCCCACCCCCGGGGACGATCCCCTCCTCCACCGCAGCCCGGGTAGCGTTCAGGGCGTCCTCGAAGCGGTGCTTCTTCTCCTTAAGCTCCGTCTCCGTGGCGGCACCCACCCGGATCACGGCCACCCCGCCTGCGAGCTTAGCCAAGCGCTCCTGGAGCTTCTCCTTGGCGTACTCGCTGTCCGTGGTCTCCAGCTCCTTCTTGATGCCGTTGATCCGGGCCTCGATGTCCTCCTTCTTGCCCTTACCGCCCACGATGGTGGTCTCGTCCTTGGTGATCCGCACCCGCTCGGCCCGGCCCAGCATGGAGAGGGTGGCGTTCTCCAGCTTGAAGCCGAGCTCCTCGGAGATCACCGTGCCCCCGGTGACCGCGGCGATGTCCTTGAGCATCTCCTTGCGGCGGTCGCCGAAGCCCGGGGCCTTCACCGCGGCCACGCTCAGGGTGCCCCGGAGCTTGTTCACCACCAAGGTGGCGAGGGCCTCGCCCTCCACGTCCTCGGCGATGAGGAGGAGGGGCTTACCCGTTTGGGCTACCTGCTCCAGGATGGGAAGGAGCTCGCGGACGTTGGAGACCTTCTTCTCTACGATGAGGATGTAGGCGTCCTCGAGGACCGCCTCCATCGCTTCGGGGTTGGTAACGAAGTAGGGGGAGATGTAGCCCTTGTCGAACTGGTACCCCTCCACGAACTTGAGCTCGGTATCCAGGCTCTTCGATTCCTCGACAGTGATGATCCCCTCCTTCCCCACCTTCTCCATGGCATCGGCGATGAGCTTGCCGATGTCGGGGTCATTGGCGGAGATGGTGGCCACCTCCTGGATGGCCTTGCGGTCCTCCACGGGGATGGCCAGCGAGCGGATCTTCTCTACCACCACCTCTACCGCCTTCTCGATGCCCCGCTTGAGGGCGAGGGGGTTGGCCCCTGCGGCCACGTTCTTCAGGCCCTCCCGCACGATGGCCTGGGCCAACACGGTGGCCGTGGTGGTGCCGTCCCCGGCCACGTCGTTGGTCTTGGAGGCCACCTCCTTGAGGAGCTGGGCCCCGATGTTCTCCAGGTGGTTCTCCAGCTCGATCTCCTTGGCCACCGTCACCCCGTCTTTGGTGATGGTGGGGGAGCCGAACTTCTTCTCCAGGACCACGTTCCGACCCTTGGGGCCCAAGGTCACCTTCACCGCATCGGCTACCAGGTTAACGCCCCGCTCCAAAGCCCTGCGGGCAGCTTCATCAAAAACCAGGATCTTTGCCATGGCTCACCTCCCTCAGCTCAAGACCGCAAGCAGGTCCCGCTCGGAAAGGATCACGTACTCCTCGCCGTCGATCTCGATCTCCGTGCCGCCGTACTTGGCGAAGACCACGATGTCCCCCTCCTTGACCTCGAGGGGCACCTTCTGGCCGTTTTCCAAGATCCGGCCGGTCCCCACCGCAATCACCTTCCCCTTCTGGGGCTTCTCCTTCGCGGTGTCGGGAAGGACGATGCCCCCCTTGGTCTTGGGCTCCTCCTCGATCCGCTTGACCACAACCCGATCGCCTAGGGGCTTGATCACCGTCTTCACCTCCATGGTCACTCCCTCCTTTGACGCTCAAAGGGCGAGAGTGTCAAACCAAGCTTCATTATCCATGGGGGTAGGCTTCCTGTCAAGAGGCTTGAGCTTTGGGCGCATACCCTTGGGGAGAGGGTTCGGCGGAGCCCCTTTCTGACCTCTCATACCACCCCATGCGGGCCCCAAGCCCGCATGGGGACCCCGGTAGAAAGTCCCCGTGGAGTTTTTTTGGAACGTGGAAGCGCAGGAACCAAAAGCAAAGGGTATGAAGGGGCGGCCCGTGCGGTTGGAGCCGTGGGCCCCGGGGGCCAGGCCAAAGGGGAAGATCCTGGCCTCTGGGGGACCGGTCTCGCCCAGTAGGCCTCCTCCCGGTGGACCCGCTTCCTCCCCACTACCCCTTCCCGCCAGGCCACCAGAGAGGCGGCAGGCGGTGAGGGTTTCTCGGAATTCGTGCCAGGCCTCTTTCCTCTCCCCGTAAGGAGGCATCCCCCAGGTTAGGGGGAGACCCCTATGGGAGGCCGGGGGGCGGAAGGAGGCGGTTGACCGTACCTAGGCCTTAGCCGAAGAATAGGAAGGATGCGCGCCGCCTTCCGCGCCCTAGGGTGCAAGGTCAACCAGGTGGAGATGGAGGCCCTCCTGGGTTTCCTAAAGGTCCTGGAACCTGAGGTGGTACCCCTCGAGGCCGGGGGGGCTGACCTCGTGGTCATCAACTCCTGCGCGGTGACCACCACCGCGGAGGCCGACACCCGCAAGGAGGTGCGCCGGGCGCGAAGGCTTAACCCCAAGGCCTTCATCGTCCTCACGGGCTGCTATGCGGAATTGGCCCCGGAGGAGCTTAAGGCCCTAGGGGCGGACGCGGTGGTGCCGAACGCCCGTAAGGCCGAGCTCCCCCAGGTCATCCTGGAGCACTTCGGCCTCCCCTCAGACCCCATCACCACCCCCCCCAACGAGTTTTGGGGGGCGGGGGAAAGGGGGCTTTTGAATAGCCGGGTAAGGGCCTTCCTCAAGGTCCAAGATGGCTGCCAGGCGGGCTGCGCCTACTGCATCATCCCAAGGCTGAGGGGCAAGGAGCGCCACCGGGACTACCGGGAGGCCTTGGCCGAGGCCGAGGCTCTCCTTCGCATGGGGATCCGGGAGATCGTCCTCACGGGGGTGCGCCTTGGGAGCTACCGGGGGCACCCCAGGGGCCTTGCCGGTCTGGTGGAGGACCTCTACCACCTGGGGGCTTTGGTGCGCCTTTCCTCCATAGAGCCCGAGGACACGGGGGAAGACCTCCTTAGGGTCATCTCCCGCTACGCCCCCAAGGTCCGCCCCCACCTCCACCTCTCCTTGCAGACGGGCTCGGACCGGCTCCTTAAGCTCATGGGCCGCCGCTACGACAAGGCCTACTACCGGGACCTGGTCCAAAGGGCTTACGGCCTCATCCCGGGCTTTGCCCTCACCACGGACGTCATCGCCGGCCTGCCCACGGAGACGGAGGAGGAGCATCGGGAGACCTTGGCCTTCCTCGAGGAGCTTAGGCCCACCCGGGTCCACGCCTTTACCTACACCCCAAGGCCCAAAACCCGGGCGGCCTCCATGCCCCAGGTGCCCTTTGAGGTGCGCAAGCGCCGCACCAAGGAGATCATCGCCCTGGCCCACCGCTTGGCGGAGGAGAGGATCCAGCCCAAGCTCGGGACAAGGGTGGAGGTCCTGGTGGAGAGGGTCCAGGGAGGGGAGGCCCTGGGCCATACCCCCGACTACTACGAGGCCCGGGTGGCCCTAAGGGAGAGGGTACAGCCCGGGGAGATCCTCCTGGCCGAGGTCACGGGGGTGGAGGGGTATACCCTCCTGGGCCGGGCGGAGGGGGTGGCGGAGCCCCGTCCTAGCCTGCCCCCGCCTGGGGCCCGTTAGACTGCTCCTTGATGGACTGTATCTTCTGCCGCATCGTGAGGGGGGAGGCCCCCGCGCGCAAGGTGTACGAGGACGAGGCCTTCGTGGCCTTTCACGATATCCGCCCCAGGGCTCCGGTGCACGTGTTGGTGGTCCCCAAGGAGCACGTGGCGAAGCTTTCCGAATACCCCGACAGCGAGGAAGGGGAAAGGAAACTCGGGGCCCTTTTCCGCACGGCCAACCGGGTGGCCCGAACCCTGGGCCTCGAGGGGTACCGCCTGGTGGTGAACGTGGGGGCGAAGGGGGGGCAGGAGGTCTTCCACGTGCACGTGCACCTCATGGGGGGCTGGGGGTAAGGAGGAAGCGGTCCAGGATCCCCCCCTTGGTGTCCCGGGCGTAGACCCAAAGGCCCTCGGGGGTCCCCTCTAGGAAGAGGGCGTGGTGGGCCCTGTGGACCAGGAAACCGGGAAGGGGCCTAGGGGCGTAGAGGCTAGCCCCGCCTCCGCCCGTGACCACGTGGACCACCCCCCCTACCCGGGTGCGGGCGTAGAGGTGGTCGTGCCCCGAGAGGACCAGCCCCACCCGGTAGCGGGCGAGGAGGGGCCCCAGGAGGGCCCTTAGGGTGGGGCTGCCCCCGTGGGGCCCGGGGGAGTGGAGGGGGCGGTGGAGGACGAGGACCCGGAAAGGGGCTTGGCTTTCCCTCAGGTTTTCCTCGAGCCAGGCCCGCTGCTCCTTTAGGCCTTCCTCCGTGTAGAGGACGAAGAAGTCCACGGGGCCTAGGGTGAGGCGGTAGTAGGGCCGGCTTAGGCCAAAGCGCCGAAGCTGCTCTTGGAGATGGGGGGCGTCGTGGTTGCCGAAGGCGGGGTAAAGGGGCACTGGGGGAAGGTCCTTGAGGAAGGCCTCTATCACCCGGCCCTTGGGGTAGAAGTTGTCCCCGGTGGTGAGGAGGGCGGCCAGGGGGGCTTCCCTATGGGCCTCCCTTAGGAGGGCCGCCACCTGGGCCCGGCCTGGGGTGTCCATCCCCCAGTCCCCGAGGACGGCCACCCTCTCCCCAAAGGCTAGGCCCAGGAGGAGAACAAGGGCATGGAGGCGGGCCCAAGGGGGCCTAGGCCTCCGCAGCCCCTTGGGGACCAAGGCTTGCCTCCTCCACCCCGGCCCTTTCCACCACCTCCTCGGCCACCAGGATGGGGGCCTGGGCCCTGAGGGCCAGGGCCATGGCGTCCGAAGGGCGGGCGTCCACCTCGAGCTCGATCCCTCGGTGCTCGAGGATGAGCCGGGCGTAAAAGGTGGACTCCCTTAGGTCAACGATCTCCACCCGCTTGAGCTGTCCCTGGAGCATCTCCATGACGGAGAGGAGGAGATCAGGGGTAAGGGGCCTTGGGGGTTTTTCCCCCTGGAGGGCCACCACGATGTGGTGGGCCTCGAGGGGGCCGATGACGATGGGAAGGAGCTTCCCGTTTTCCGTGCGGAGGAGGACCACCACGCTCCCGTTTTGGGGGTCCACCCCGAGGGTCTCGATCTTGGCGTGGAGCATGCTCCCAGTATAGACTGGCAACGTGAGGACCTATCCCATCGAGATCGCAGGGGTGCGCCGGGAGCTCCCCATCGTCCAGGTGGGCCCGGATGTGGCCGTAGCCCTTTTAAACCTCCTTGGGGACACGGAACTGACGGAGGCCGCGGCCGAAGCCTTGGCCCGGCACCTCCCCAAAGAGGCCGAGGTCCTCGTAACCCCCGAGGTCAAGGCCGTGCCCCTGGCCCACGCCCTTTCCCGGATCACCGGCCGGCCCTACGTGGTGGCCCGCAAGACGGAAAAACCCTACATGATCAACCCGGTGAGCCGTCAGGTCCTTTCCATCACCACCGGGAAGCCCCAGCTCCTCGTCTTGGACGGGGCGGATATCCCCCTCATCCGGGGGCGCAAGGTGGCCATCGTGGACGACGTGGTTTCCACTGGTTCCACCCTGGCGGGCCTCAGGTCCCTCCTGGAGAGCGTAGGTGGGGAGGTAGTGGCCGTATTGGCCGTCTTCACCGAGGGTACCCCCAGGCAGGACGTCATCGCCCTCGGCCACCTGCCCCTGTTCAAGCCCGAGTAGGAGGTGGCCATGGAGACCTACCCCCTGACCCTAGGCGGCGTGACCCGGCATGTGCCCCTCATCGAGCCCCTGCCTGGGCGCAGGATCCCGCTAGTGGAGTTTCTCGGGGACCCGGAGCTCGTCCGGGCCGCAGCCATGGCCCTCAAGCCCCTGGTGCCCCAGGATACCGACATCCTCTTCACCACCGAGACCAGCCCCATTCCCCTCACCCACGTCCTGGCGGAGGAGCTCGGCCTCCCCTACGTGGTGGCCCGGCGGCGGCGCCGCCCCTATATGGAGGATCCCCTGATCCAGGAGGTGCCTAGCCTTACCCTTGGGGCCACGGAGGTCCTTTGGCTGGACCGGCGCTTTGCGGAGCGGCTCATCAACCAGCGGGTAGCCCTGGTCTCGGACGTGGTGGCCACCGGGGAGACCATGCGGGCCATGGAGCGGATGGTCCGCCGGGCGGGAGGACGGGTGGCGGCCCGCCTTGCGGCCTTCCGGCAAGGGGAGGGCCTAGAGGGGGTCCTTACCCTGGGGGAGCTTCCCGTGCTCTGACCCCCCGTTCCGTGGCCAGGAAGGCCACGGGAAGGTCCCAGGGGTCCTGGGGCAGTTCGGGGAGGAGAAGGGCCTCGGGGATGACCCCCACGGTGAGGGCCCCAAGCCCTGGGAGAAAGCGGTCGTAATAGCCCTGGCCGTGGCCTAGCCGGAAGCCCTTCCGGTCGAAGGCCAGCCCGGGGACGAGGGCCACCTGGATGAGCCCGGGGTCCACCGGGGGGGTGGTGGGCTCCAGGAGGCCGAAGGGCCCTGGGGCCAAGGGCCCAAAGGGGTGGACGGTAAGCCCCAAGCCCGCCACCTTGGGAAGGAAATACTGGGCAGGGTAGAGGCGGAGGAGGGGGCGGAGGTCCAGCTCCAGGGGCAAGGGGTGGTAGAGGAGGACGCGCTCCGCCCTTTGGGCCTCGAGCCAGGCCACGAGGCCCTTGAGGACCTCTTGGGCCAGGCTTTCCCGGTCCAATTCCCGCCAGATTCCCTTGGCCCAAGCCCTAAGCGCGGCCTTATCCACGCCCCTAAGGGTAACGGCCCCCCTCTTGACACTCAAGTCTTGCAAGTGTCAAAATCCCCTAAGGGAGGGAGGGTATGCCGGTTTACGTGTACAAGGGCCTAGAGACGGGAAACTACTACGAATTTGAGCAGGGCTTTCACGAGGAACCCCTGCAGGCGCACCCCGAGACCGGAGAACCCCTCAAGCGGGTGATCACCCCTCCGGCCATCATCTTCAAGGGTTCGGGCTGGCACGTGAAGGACTACGCCAAAACGAGCGGCCAAAAGGAGGGGGAGTCCGGGAGCTCCGAAAGCAAGGAAAAGGAGGACTAATACCACCCCATGCAGGCAGAAGCCTGCATGGGGGCCCTGGTAGAAAGCCCCCGTGGGGTTTCTGGGGGAAGCTGGAAGCGCAGGAACCAAAAGTAAAGGGTATAAGGGCTTAACCCTGGCTTAGGTTTCCTAGAGCCTAGCCTCTTTTGCCTATAATGGGCCATCATGGCCGCCTTGGGTTTGATCCTCCTTATCCTAGGGGTGGCCCTTTTCTTCGCCCCCTTCGCCCGGCAGCGTTCCTGGGGTTACCCCTTGGCGGGGTTGGGGGTCCTCCTCCTCCTTTTGGCCTATAGCCTGGTGGTGGTCCCTGCGGGCCACGTGGGGGTGGTCTTTGACGTCTTCCGCGGGGTACAGCCCCGCCCCCTCGGGGAAGGGGTCCATGTGGTCCTTCCGGTCCTCCAGCAGGTGGTCTTGTACGATGCCCGGGTCAAGGAGGTGACCCTTTCCGCCCCCCATGAGGGGGAAAAGAGGGTGGACACCTCCATCCGGGCCCGCTCCCGGGAAGGGCTGGAGATCGGGGTGGACGTCACCGTCCAGTACCGGGTCCTCAAGGCCCAGGCCCCCCGCCTCCACCAGGAGGTGGGGCCCGGGTACCTGGAGACCCTCATCGTCCCCCAGGTCCGCTCCAAGGTGCGGGATGCGGTGGGCCAGTATAGCGCCGCGGAGCTCATCAGCACCCAGCGGGCCGCCCTCGAGGCCTCCGTGGTGCAAAGCCTCGAGGAGAGCCTGCGCCAGTACCACATCGAGCTGGTCTCCGTCCTCCTCCGGGAGATCCGCATTCCCGAGGCCGTGGCCAAGGTCATCGAGGAGAAGCAGACCGCAGAGCAGCAGGTCCAGATCGAGATCAACCGCCGCAAACAGGCGGAGATCGCGGCCCAGCGCCGGGTGATCGAGGCCCAAGGGGAGCGGGACGCGGCCATCCTCCGGGCGGAGGGGGAGGCCCGGGCCATCGAGCTCAGGGGCCGGGCCCTGCGCAACGCCCCCGAGGTGGTCCAGCTCACCTTTGCGGAGAAGCTGGCCCCGGGGGTGCAGACGGTCTTCGTGCCCGCCACGGGCAACTTCCTCCTGGACCTCAGGGGGCTTGGGGGCCAGCAGGCCCGCTAGGGAGGACCCGGTCCCCTGGGGCCAAGGGGACGAGGCCCGCCCGCACCTCGAGGATCCCCCGGTAGGCCGTGCCCGGGGCGAAGCCCTCCCCGGGCTCCAGGCGGACCACCTTGAGCACCCACCCCCCCCCATCCAGGAAGGCCACCTCCACGGGGAAGCGGTACCCCTCGGTGCGAAAGGGGGCGTCCGTGGCCTCCGGGAAACGGTAGAGGAGGGCCTCGAGGTCCTCCCCCCTAAGCCCTAGGCCCCGCCGCCAGGCCTCCGGGGTTTGGGCCAGTTGGGCCCTTAGGGTCCAGCTGCCCTCCCTGCCCACCACCGTGACCGTCCTTGGGGGCGGGGGTGGAGGGGGGTTCCTTACCGCAAGGAGGTACCCCATGAAGGAGAGGACGGAGAGGAGGATGAGGAGGGCAAAGCCTACGAGGGGAAGGAAGGGGTTGCGCTCCATCACCGAGGCCAAAGCCGCAAGGCGGGCCCCGATACCCGGGCCCCAGGGCCCAAGCCCCGCCTATGGAACCACCCCTGGACCACCTCCAAGGCCCCCTCGTAGAGCACCCCGGGGTAGTAGACGGGGCAAGGGTCCTTGGGGCAGGGCTCCATGTCCAGGAGCCGGAGGATCTGCCCTTCCCGGTTGAAAAAGGCGATGGAGAGGGGGATGAGGGTGTTTTTCATCCAAAACCCTCCCCCTTGGGGGCCAGGGAAGAGGAAGACCATCCCCTCGTCCTCCCCAAGCCTTTCCCGGAACATGAGGCCATGGGCCCACCTTTGCGGGGTATCCGCCACCTCCACCCTGAGGAGGTGCCTTTGGCCGTTGCCCTCCACGTAGAGGGTGCTCCGGGGGAAGGTGGGCCTTGGGGCTTGGCCCTGGCCGGGGGCGCCAAGGAGGGCCAGGAGGCCGAGGACCAGGAGGGGAAGGGGCCTCAGGACCATAAGTCCATGATAGCCCCCACGATGGCCTGGTGGACCCTTTCGGGGGCCAAGCGGGCATCCACCACCCGGAAGCGGCCGGGTTCAGCCCGGGCGAGCTCCAGGTACCCCTCCCTTACCCGCTCCATGAAGGGGAGGCCTTCCCCCTCCAGGAGGTCCCCTTTGCCCCCTTTCCTGCGCCGGGCCTCCTCTGGGGGGAGGTCCAGGAGGAAGGTGAGGTGGGGCCTGGGAAGGCCCCCGGCCACGGCCCGGATCCACTCCAAGGGGAGGCCCCGGCCATACCCCTGGTAGGCAAGGCTTGAGTCCAGGTAGCGGTCGGAGATCACCACCTGTCCCCTCTCTAGGGCGGGAAGGATGGTCTTGCGCACGTGCTCCCATCGGTCTGCGGCAAAGAGGAGGGCTTCGGCCTCGGGCCCCAGGGGGACCGTGCGGAGCCACCTTTCCACCTCGGGGATCCCTTCCCCGGGTTCCCGGGTGAGGAGGACGGGTAGGCCCATCCCCTCGAGGTGGGCCTTGAGGAGGCGGGCCTGGGTGGTCTTGCCGGATCCGTCCAGGCCCTCGAAGGTGAGGAAGAGCCCCCCCATCTAGAGCCCCGTGGGGTGGTCCAGGAAGACGAAGGGGAGGCCGAACCTCTCCTCGAGGTGCCTGGCCAGGGCCTTCACCCCGAGGGTTTCCGTGGCGTAGTGGCCGGCGTAGATCACGTTAAGCCCCCGCTCAAAGGTTTCGTGGAAGAGGCTGTGCTTGGGTTCCCCGGTGATGAAGAGGTCCGTCTCCACCTTGGGGATCAAGGAGGCCGCCCCCCCAGAGACGATGGTTACCGTTTCCACCCGTTCATCTCCCCCCTGGTGGACCAGGGGTTCCACCCCAAGGAGGAGGCCCACCTCCTCCGCCACCTGGGCCAAGGGCCGGGGAAGGGGAAAGCGTCCCCTTACCCCCACATCGAAAGGCTCTAGCCCCTCGAGGCCCAAGGCCCGGGCCAAGACCGCGTTATTCCCCACCTCGGGGTGGGCGTCTAGGGGAAGGTGGGCCGCGTAAAGGTTGAGGCCTCCTTGAAGGAGGCGTTCCAGGCGGCGCTTGTGGTGCCCGGTGATGGGAAAGGGTTGGCCCCAGAAGAGGCCATGGTGGACGATGAGGAAATCCACCCCTTCCTCTAGGGCCCTCTCGAAAAGGGCTAGCCCCGCGTCCACCGCGGCCCCCACCTTGGTCACCTCCCCCTTGCCCTCTACCTGAAGGCCGTTGAGGGAGGGGTCCTTGAAATCCCCCACCCTTAGGTACTCGTCCAGGTAGCGGACCAAGGCGTCCCGATCCACCGCCTTAGTCTAAGGCCTGGCCTTGCCTGGGGGGGGTCCTTTGGCTTACCCTACTCAAGGGTCGCCCGGCTTCCCGGGGGAGGAGGTGGGACGTGCTGGTCGTGCAGAAATACGGCGGGACCTCCGTGGGGGATCTGGAGAGGATCCACAAGGTGGCCCAGCGGATCGCCCATTACCGGGAGAAGGGGCACCGTTTGGCGGTGGTGGTCTCGGCCATGGGCCACACCACGGACGAGCTCATCGCCCTGGCGAGGAGGGTCCACCCGAGGCCTCCTTTCCGGGAGCTGGACCTCCTCACCACCACGGGGGAGCAGGTCTCCGTGGCCCTCCTTGCCCTCCAGCTTTGGGCCATGGGCATTCCCGCCAAGGGCTTTGTCCAGCACCAGATCGGGATCACCACGGATGGCCGCTATGGGGATGCCCGCATCCTCCGGGTGGACCCAAGCCGCATCCAAAGGGCCCTCGAGGAGGGCTACGTGGCGGTAGTGGCGGGCTTTATGGGCACCACGGAGGAAGGGGAGATCACCACCTTGGGCCGGGGAGGTTCGGACACCACCGCGGTGGCCCTGGCCGCGGCCTTGGGGGCCAAGGAGTGCGAGATCTACACGGACACGGAAGGGGTCTACACCACCGACCCCCACCTCATCCCCGAGGCGAGAAAGCTCGAAGTCATCGGCTACGACCAGATGCTGGAGCTTGCGGCCCTGGGGGCCCGGGTCCTCCACCCCCGGGCGGTCTACTACGCCAAGCGCTATGGGGTGGTTCTCCACGTGCGTTCCAGCTTTTCCTATAATCCCGGTACCTTGGTGAAGGAGGTCGGCATGGAGATGGATAGGGTGGTCACGGGGGTGGCCCTGGACCTGGATCACGCCCAAATCGGCCTCATCGGCATCCCCGATCGGCCGGGCATTGCGGCCAAGGTCTTCCAGGCCCTGGCCCAACGGGGCATCGCGGTGGACATGATCATCCAGGGGGTCCCCGGCCACGACCCTTCCCGGCAGCAGATGGCCTTTACCGTCAAAAAGGACTTCGCCCAGGAGGCCTTGGAGGCCCTGGAGCCCGTTTTGGCCGAGATCGGGGGGGAGGCCATCTTGAGGCAAGACATCGCCAAGGTCTCCATCGTGGGGGTAGGCCTGGCCTCCGCCCCGGAGGTGCCGGCCCGGATGTTCCAGGCCGTGGCGGGCACGGGGGCCAACATCGAGATGATCGCCACCAGCGAGGTGCGGATCTCCGTAATCGTCCCCGCAGCCTACGCGGAGGCGGCCTTGAGGGCGGTGCACCAGGCCTTTGCCCTGGACCAGGGCTAAAGGGACCCCCTTATACCACCCCATGCAGGCTTGCGCCAAAACACAGCTTCGCTGACGCATGGGGGCCCCGGTAGAAAGTCCCCGTGGAGTTTTTTTGGAACCTGGAAGCGCACGAACCAAAAGTAAAGGGTATTAGGGGATCAGGCCGAGGGCCTTAACCTCGGCCATCTCGTCCAGGAGTTCCTTGGCGGTGACCTCCATCCGTTTCCTGGCGAACTCGGGGATCTCTAGGCCCTGGACGATCCGGTATTCCCCGTCCTTTGCGGTCACGGGGAAGGAGTAGACGATCCCCTCGGGCACCCCATAGGACCCATCCGAGGGAACGGCCATGGAGACGAAATCCCCCTCCCGGGTGCCCAAGGCCCAGTCCCGGATGTGCAGGATGGCCGCGTGGGCTGCGCTCGCCGCGCTCGAGGCCCCCCGGGCCTGGATGATGGCCGCTCCCCTCCCGGCCACCTTAGGGATGAAGGTCCCCTCGTACCAGTCCATGTCCACGAGGCTCAGGGCGGGCTTCCCGTCCACCTCCGCGTGGAAGAGGTCGGGGAACATGGTGGAGGAGTGGTTGCCCCACACCGCCACCTTCCGGATCCGGTCCACGGGGACCCCCGTCTTCTTGGCGAGCTGGGCCAGGGCCCGGTTGTGGTCCAGGCGGGTCATGGCCGTGAAGTTCTTGGGGTCTAGGCCCTGGGCGTTTTTGTAGGCGATGAGGGCGTTGGTGTTCGCGGGGTTGCCCACCACCAGGACCTTGACCGTCCGCTTGGCCACCTCGGCTAGGGCCCGGCCCTGTTCTGCGAAGATGCGCCCGTTGATCCCAAGGAGGTCCCGCCGTTCCATCCCCGCCTTCCTGGGGGCCGCCCCTACGAGGAGGGCGTAATCCGCATCCTTGAAGGCCACCCGGGGGTCGTCCGTGGCCACCACCCCCTTAAGGAGGGGGAAGGCGCAGTCCTCGAGCTCCATGAGGATCCCCTCCAAGGCCTTGAGGGCCTGGGGGATTTCGAGGAGCTGGAGGATCACGGGCTGGTCCTGGCCCAGCATCTCCCCCGCGGCGATGCGGAAAAGGAGGCTATAGCCGATCTGGCCCGCGGCTCCGGTGACCGCAACGCGCACGGCCCCTTTCATCCCTCACCTCCCCAAGGCCTTCCGTACCAGGTCCACGATCTCATCCAACGTGTCCGCTACCGGAACCCCTGCCTCCTGGAAGGCCCGAAGCTTGGACTCTGGGGTCCCTACGTTGCCCATGATGATGGCCCCCGCGTGCCCCATGCGCTTGCCCCTAGGGGCGCTCCGGCCCCCGATGAAGCCCACCACGGGCTTTTTCATGTGGTCCTTGATCCAGGCCGCGGCCTCCTCCTCGTCCGAGCCCCCGATCTCCCCGATGAGGACCACGGCCTCCGTCTCGGGGTCCTCGTTGAAGAGGGGGAGGAGGTCCTTGAAGGTGGTCCCGATCACCGGGTCCCCCCCGATGCCCACCGTGGTGGTGGTGCCTAGGCCCGCCTCCGAAAGGAGGGCCGCGGCCTCATAGGTGAGGGTCCCCGAGCGGCTGATGATCCCCACCCGTCCCCGCTTGAAGACGTGGCCCGGCATGATGCCGATCTTGGTCTCCCCCGCGCTGAGGATCCCCGGGCAATTCCCCCCGATGAGCCTAGCCCCCAGGCTCCGGATCTCCGCCACCGCCCGCACCATGTCCAGGGTGGGGATGCCCTCGGTGATGAGGACGATGAGGGGTACCCCCGCATGGGCGGCCTCGAGGGCTGCGTCCACGGCCATGGGGGCGGGCACGAAGAGGATGGAGGCGTCGATCCGGTGCCTGGCCACGGCCTCCTTTACGGTGTTGTAGACGGGTATCCCCAGGACCTCCCCTCCGCCTTTGCCGGGGGTAACCCCGGCCACGATCCGGGTGCCGTATTCCAACATCCGCTCCGTGTGGAAGCGGCCCTCCCGTCCGGTGATCCCTTGGACCAGGACCTGGGTGTTGCGGTTCACCAGGATCATGCTCCACCCCCCACCATGGCCACGATGGCCCGGGCCGCCTCGAGGGAGGTGGGGTACATGTAGACCGGTTTCCCCTCGAGGAGCCCCTTCGCCTCCTCCTCCGCGGTGCCCGCCACCCGCATGACCACCGGCTTGGTGAGGAGGCCTTCCTCCAGGGCCCGGATGACCCCCTTGGCCACCTCGTCCGCCCGGGTGATGCCCCCAAAGATGTTGATGAAGATCCCCTTCACCTCTGGATCCTTGAGGACCACCTTGAGGGCGTGGTAGACCACCTCGGCCTTGGCCCCGCCCCCGATGTCCAGGAAGTTCGCGGGCCTACCCCCCACCCGGTGGACCAGGTCCAGGGTGTACATGACAAGCCCCGCCCCGTTGCCGATGATCCCGACGTCCCCTTGGAGCTTCACGTAGGCAAAGCCGTAGTTGCTGGCCTCCACCTCCAGGGGGTGCTCGGCCTCGAGCTCCCTAAGGGCCAAAAGCTCGGGGTGGCGGAAGAGGGCGTTATCGTCCAGGACGATCTTGGCGTCTACAGCCACGATGTTTCCCTCTTGGGTCACCACCAGGGGGTTGATCTCGGCTAGGCTCGCGTCCACCCCCTCGTAGGCCTGGTACAGGCCCACGAGGACCTGGGCCAGGCGGTTGAGGTTGCCCTCGAGGCCTGCCCTCACCACCATCTCCCGGGCCTCAAAGGGCCTGAGGCCCTTGTGGGGATCGATCCAGAACTTGTGGATGGCCTCAGGATGCCTCGCCGCCACCTCCTCGATGTCCCAGCCCCCTTCCCGGGAGAGCATGAGGACCACCCGCTTTTGGGAGCGGTCCAGGATGAGGCCCGCATAGTACTCCTTGGCGATCTCCACCGCTTCGGCCACCAGGACCTTCCTCACCGTAAGGCCCTTGATGGTCATGCCTAGGATGGCCTGGGCCTTCTCGTAGGCCTCATCCGGACTGTCTGCGAGCTTCACCCCGCCGGCCTTGCCTCTCCCTCCTGCGTGCACCTGGGCCTTGATGACCACCCGTTTGCCGAACTCCTGGGCGATCCGCCGGGCCTCCTCCGGGGTGTAGGCCACCTTGCCGGGGGGCACGGGTACCCCGTAGCGGGCCAGGATCTCCTTGGCCTGGTACTCGTGCAGGTTCAAGCTCCACCTCCCTTGGCCTAAGGCCAGCCCGCATTATACGGGCCTTCGGGCCTCCTCCGCGGGCCGGGCGAAGAAGAGCCGGCCCACCTGGGTTTGGATGGCCTGGGTGATGACCACGGGGATCTCCTGGCCCTTGTAGTGGATCCCCTCGTCCACCACCACCATGGAGCCATCCTCCAAGTAGCCCACCCCTTGGTGGGGCTCCTTGCCCTCCTTGAGGATGAGGAGCCTCAGGGTGTCCCCCACCTGGACCCTGGGCCTTAGGGCCTGGGCCAGGGCCTGGATGGAAAGGGCCTTGACCCCGTAGATCCGGGCGAGCTGCAAAAGGGCGTGGTCGTTGGTCATCAGGCTGGCCCCAAGCCCCTTGGCCAGGAAGAGGAGGCGCTCGTCCACGCTCTCCCCTTTAGGGGTTTCCTCCAGGATCTCCAAGGGGAGGAGGGCCTTAAGGCGCTGGAGGGTCTCGAGGCCCCGCCGGCCCTTGGCCCGGCGCAGGGGGTCTTGGTGGTCCGAAAGGAGCTGGAGTTCCTTGAGGATGAAGTGGGGCACGAAAAGGGGGCCCTCTAGGAACCCCGTTTCGGCCAGGTCCGCGATCCTCCCGTCGATGAGGACGCTCGAGTCCAGGACCTTCCCCCCTCGAGGCGGCCTGGGGGGAGGCGGGGGGCGGAGGTACTCCCGGTAGTTCAGGGCGACGGTCACGAAAAGCCCTACCAGAAAGAGGGCGAGGAAGAGGCTGTGGTAAGGGGAAAAGCCTGGGATCCGGTCCAGGAGGGTGGAAAGGAGCACGGTGAAGAGGAGGCCCACCAAGGCCCCCAAGGTGGCCGCAAAGGAGGTTTCGGGGGGCAGGCCCTCAAGCCGGGCCCGGACCCGGGCCCAGCCCCCTTCCAGCCGGGGGGCGAGGAGGGGCCAAAGGAGGAGGCCGGCCAGGCCCAGGTAGATGCGGTTATAGGGGGCCAGCTCCTCGGCCAGCCAGCCCCATCCCTCCAGGACCTGGGCCAGGAGGTACCCGAGGAGGGCGAAGGCCCCGTATCCCCAAAGGCGAAGGTTCATCCCAGGGAACCCTCCACCGCCTCCTTGAGGCTAGGGGTACGGCCCGGGTGGAGGAAGCGGCGGAAGCCCGCCCTTTCCCCTTCCCTAAGCCGCCTTTCCAAACCCATCACGCTCCTTATCTCCCCCAAAAGCCCCACCTCCCCCACCAGGGCCAGGTCCTCGGGAAGAGCCTTGCCCATCACCGCAGAGTACACCGCAAGGGCCACCGCGAGGTCCAAGCCGGGGTCCAAGACCTTAAGCCCCCCCGCGAGGTTCACGTAGAGGTCAAGCCCCGAAAGGGGCAGGCCAAGCCGCCTCTCCAAGACGGCCAGGACCATGTCCACCCGCCTAGGGTCCAGCCCCTGGACCACCCGCCTGGGGACGGGGAAGGGGGTCTTGGCCGCGAGGGCCTGGACCTCGAGGGCCAGGGCCCTTTCCCCGGCCAGGGCCAGGCCCACCGCGCTTCCCGGGACCCCTAGGGGCCTTTCCAGGAGGAAGGCCTCGGAGGGGTTCGCCACCTCCACAAGCCCCCTTTCCTCCATGCGGAAAACCCCAAGCTCCCCCACGGGGCCAAAGCGGTTTTTGGTGCTCCTCAGGATGCGGTAGATCCCCGCGGTCTCCAGGTACAAGGTGGCGTCCACCGCGTGCTCCACCGCCTTAGGCCCCGCCACCACCCCTTCCTTGGTCACGTGCCCCACGAGGACCACCGTGACCCCTCGGGCCTTGGCCAGGCGGACCAGGGCCTGGGTGGCCTCCCTGACCGCCACCAGGCTTCCCGGTAGGCCGCCCGCCTCCAGGGTCTGGATGGAGTCCACGAAGAGGACCTCCGGGGGGTTTTCCTCGAGGAAGGCGAGAAGGGGCTCTAGGCGGGTTTCCTTGAGGAGGCTTAGGCCCTTTAGGCCAAGCCGCCTGGCCCTCAGGCGGATCTGGCCCGGGGACTCCTCCCCCGCGAGGTAGTAGACCCGGCCCTCCAGGCGCTTGGCCATCTCCAAAAGGAGGGTGCTTTTCCCCACCCCAGGCTCCCCCCCGAGGAGGACCACCTCCCCGGGGACAAACCCCCCGCCCAAGACCCGGTCCACCTCCCCTAGGCCCGAGGAGAAGCGGGCTTCCCCCTCGAGGGGGCTGGCCTCCAGCTCCAGGAGGGGGGAGGGGCTTCCTAGCCTGGCTTGCGGTTTGGGGCTTTCCTCGGCAAAGCTCTGCCAAGCCCCGCAAGCCGGACAGCGCCCCAAGGGCTTAGGGGTGCGGTAGCCGCACTCCACGCACCGGTAGCCGCCCTTGGCCATGCTGGGGAGGCCTAGACCGGAAGCCCCTCCCTTTCGTAGAAGGCCAGGGCCTCCCCCTCCACGGCCACGTAGAAGCGGCCCTCGGGCTTGCGGAGGAGGGCTAAGGCCAAGGGGTCCTCGATGCGCTCCCGGATCACCCCCCTAAGGGCCCGGGCGCTTCCCGTCTTGGGGGCCTTGGCCACCAGGTAGCGGGCCACCTCGGGGGCGAAGGCGATCTCCACCTCCCGGGCCTTGAGGTCCCGCCTGATCTCCTCCAGCATGAGCTCGGCCACCCGGACCAGTTCCTCTTCCGTGAGGGGCCGGAAGCGGATGACCTCGTCCAGCCGGTCCAGGAACTCGGGGGTAAAGAGGCTCTTGAGGGGGGATTCCGTGTCCACCTCCGTCCGGGTGAAGCCTACGCTGGGCCCTGCGTTATAGCCCGTGTTGGAGGTCATGATGAGGATGACCCGGCGGAAGTCCACCGTCCGGCCCATCCCGTCCGTAAGCCGCCCCTCGTCCAGGACCTGGAGGAAGGTGTGGTAGATGTCGGGGTGGGCCTTCTCGATCTCGTCCAGGAGGACCACGCTAAAGGGCTGCCGGCGCACGGCCTCCGTGAGGCGCCCTCCCTGCTCGTACCCCACGTACCCCGGGGGCGCCCCGATGAGCTTGGAGATGGAGTGGGGCTCCTGGAACTCGGACATGTCGAAGCGGATGAGGGCCCTTTCCGAGCCGAAGAGGACCTCGGCCAAGGCCTTGGCCAGCTGGGTTTTGCCCACCCCGCTTGGCCCCACGAAGAGGAAGCTCGCAGCCACCCGGGTCCTCCCCCCAAGACCCACCCGGGCCCTCCGGAGGGCGCTTGCCAGGGCCCTTATGGCCTCCTCCTGGCCCACCACCCGCTTGGCCAGCTCCTCCTCTAGGTGCATGAGGCGCTCGGTGTCCCGGTCATCCGCATAGATCCCGCCCCAGGAGTCCACCACGGCCTCGAGGTCCTCCCGGGCCACCATGGGGGTGCCGTCTTTGGCCTCGGCCACGGGTAGGCCCAAGGAGGCGTTGAGGCGGACCCGGCTTGCCGCCTCGTCGATGAGGTCGATGGCCTTGTCGGGGAAGTTCCGCCCGGGGAGGGAGCGGATCCCGATCTTCACCGCAAGCTCCAGGATGGCGTCCGGGATCACCACCCCGTGGTGGGCCTCGTAGCGGGGGCGGAGGCCTTTGAGGATCTCCAGGGTTTCCTCAGGCGAGGGCTCGAGGACGATCACCGGCTGGAAGCGCCGCTCTAGGGCCGCGTCCTTCTCGATGTACCGGTGGTACTCCCCGGTGGTCGTGGCCCCGATCACCTGGATCTCCCCCCGGGCCAGGGCGGGCTTGAGGATGTTGGCCGCATCCAGGGTGCCCTCCGCCCCCCCAGCCCCGATCAGGGTGTGGAGCTCGTCGATGAAGGCGATGACCCGGGCGTTTTTCAGTTCCTCGATGATCTGCCGAAGCCTTTCCTCAAACTCCCCCCGGTACTTGGTCCCCGCTACCACCCCCGCGAGGTCGATGGCCACCACCCGGGCCCCCTTGAGGACCGGGGGCACCCGGCCCTCCACGATGGCCTGGGCCAGCCCCTCCACGATGGCCGTCTTGCCCACCCCGGGGTCCCCGATGAGGACGGGGTTGTTCTTGGTGCGCCGGGCCAGGATCTGGATGACCCGGTTGATCTCCTCCTGCCGCCCGATGACGGGGTCCAGCCGGCCTTCCCGGGCCTCCTTGGTGAGGTCCCGGCCGTACTCGTCGAGGAAGGGGGTGTTCACGGGCTTTTCCCGTTCCCGGCCCTCGGCCATGGCCAGGATCCGCCAGCGGATGGCCTCGATGTCCCGGGCATAGTGGGTGAGGATGCGGTAGGCGATCCCGTCCCCCTCCCGGATGATGCCGAGGAGGATGTGTTCCGTGCCGATCACGGAGGAACCCATGTTTCTGGCCTCCGCGCTGGCAAGCTCCATCACCCGCCGGGCCCTTGGGGTGATGGCCGGGGGCTCCCCCGTGCGGCTACCCTCCCCCCGGCCCACGAGCTCCTCCACCATCCGGCGCATGGCCTCGAGGGTGGCCCCGTACTCCTGGAGGATCCGGGCCGCGGTGCCCCCCTCCCGCATGAGGCCGAGGAGGAGGTGCTCGGGGCCGATCATGGAGTGGCCCAGGCGGCTTCCCTCTTCCCGTGCGTAGTGGAAGACCAGCCTGGCGCGGTCATCGTAGCGGTTCATCATGGCTCCTACCCCTATCCTCTAGTTTAAGCCCAAGCGGGGGGGTGTTTGGGCCTAGGCTTACCTTGCCCCTGGGGTAAGATGCCCCCTATAGGGCCGAAGGCCCCTTCTTAGGAGGGAGGATGCCGGCAGACACCTTGGACGAACTGGTGGCCCTTTGCAAGAGACGGGGTTTTATCTTTCCGGGATCGGAGATCTACGGGGGTCTTCAGGGCACCTACGACTACGGGCCCTTAGGGGTGGAGCTCAAGAACAACCTTAAGCTCGCCTGGTGGCGCAGGAACGTCTACGAACGGGACGACATCGAGGGCCTAGACGCGAGCCTCCTCACCCACCGCCTGGTCCTCCACTACTCGGGCCACGAGGAGACCTTCGCGGACCCCATGGTGGATAACCGGAAGACCAAGCGGCGCTACCGCCTGGACCACCTCCTCAAGGAGCAGCCCGAAGGGGTCCTCCGCCGCCTCCAGGAGGCCTTGGGGGTGGAGGAGGGGAACCTCCACGCCCTGGTCCAGGCCCTGATGGCCCATCCCGAGGAGGGAGGGCGCCTCCTCACCTGGGTCCAGGTGGTGGATCCCGCAACCGGGGAAGGGGGGGACTGGACCCCGCCCCGCTACTTCAACCTCATGTTCAAGACCTACGTGGGCCCGGTGGAGGAGGAGGCGGCCTTGGCCTACCTCCGGCCCGAGACCGCCCAGGGGATCTTCATCAACTTCAAAAACGTCCTAGACGCCACCAGCCGCAAACTCCCCTTTGGCATCGCCCAGATCGGCAAGGCCTTCCGCAACGAGGTCACCCCCAGGAACTTCATCTTCCGGGTGCGGGAATTCGAGCAGATGGAGATCGAGTACTTCGTGCCCCCGGGGGAGGACGAAAGGTGGCACCGCTACTGGGTGGAGGAGCGGCTTAGGTGGTGGCAGGAGATGGGCCTAAGCCGGGAGAACCTGGTCCCCTACGAGCAGCCCAAGGAGGAGCTCGCCCACTACGCCAAGGCCACGGTGGACCTCCTCTACCGCTTCCCCCATGGCCTAGAGGAGCTCGAGGGCATCGCCAACCGCACGGACTTTGACCTGGGAAGCCACACCAAGGACCAGGGGGAGCTCGGGATCACCGCCCGGGTCAAGCCCAACCTCCACTCCACCCAGCGCCTGGCCTACCGGGATCCCGAGACGGGAAGGTGGTTCGTTCCCTACGTGATCGAGCCCTCGGCCGGGGTGGACCGGGGGGTCTTGGCCCTCCTCTCCGAGGCCTTTACCCGGGAGGAGCTCCCAAACGGGGAGGAGCGGATCGTCCTCAAGCTCAAGCCCTTCTTGGCCCCCATCAAGGCCGCGGTGATCCCCTTGGTCAAGAACCGGCCCGAGATCACGGAGTACGCCCGCCGCCTCAAGGCCCGCCTCCAGGCCCTGGGCCTAGGCCGGATCCTCTACGAGGACACGGGGAACATCGGCAAGGCCTACCGCCGCCACGACGAGGTGGGCACCCCCTTCGCCATCACCGTGGACTACGACACCTTGGGGATGGGCAAGGACGGGACGAGCCGGCTTAAGGATACGGTTACGGTCCGGGACCGGGACACCATGGAGCAGATCCGCCTCCACGTGGAGGAGCTCGAGGGGTTTTTGCGGGAGAAGCTCAGGTGGTAGGGGAGGGCACCGGCAGGAATGGGTTTTCTCGTGCCCTAGGCATCCGGAAGGGGGGAGCAAGGCGCGGTTTTTTCTGTCCAGGGGTTTTCCCGTGGATGCACCGGAGGTGCTGGAGGCCGCGCTTTTGGCGCATGCCCAGGCGGCTCAGGAAGTCCAAAGGCGCCCGGGGCTATACGGGGATGGGGAGGTCTTGGTCCTAAGGGGCCCTTTGGTCTGCCCCACGGGTCCGGTTCTCCTGCAAAGCGTTTGGTATCGTGGGGAGGGAGAGGATACCTTTCGCTTGGTGACCGCCTACCCGTGGAGGGAGAAATGATCCGCGAGCACGATCTGGTGGTTCTTAAGCGCGACCACAGGGAAGTGGGCCTCGAGGCGGGGGATGTGGGTACGGTGGTCCTGGTCTATCCCAAGGGTGGCTACATGGTCGAGTTTGTGGACCATGAGGGAAACACCTTGGCTTTGCTGGATCTAAAGGAGGACGAGGTCCTTCCCCTGCGGGGTCCAGCCCTTCTGCGGGCCAAGGTGCTGGGGTAGCCCTTTGGGTGAAGAAGGTCTGGGAGGCGAAACCATGGTGGGCTTCTGGGTGGCCAGCAAGGAGGAGAGAGGATGAGGGTGGCCGTGGTAGGGGCCACGGGGGCCGTGGGGCAGGAGATGCTGAAGGTCCTCGAGGCCCGGAACTTTCCCTTGAGTGAGCTTAGGCTGTACGCTTCCCCCCGCTCTGCGGGCAAGACCATGGCCTTCCGGGGGGAGGCCATCCCGGTGGAGCCCCTTCCCGAGGGGCCTTTGCCGGTGGATTTGGTCTTGGCCAGCGCCGGAGGGTCCCTTTCCAAGGCCCTGGCCCCCGTTTGGGCCCAAGGGGGAGCCTTGGTGATCGACAACTCCAGCGCCTTCCGCTACGAGCCCGAGGTGCCCCTGGTGGTGCCCGAGGTGAACCGGGAGCGAATCTTCCAACACCAGGGCATCATTGCCAACCCCAACTGCACCACGGCCATCCTGGTCATGGCCCTTTGGCCCCTGCACCGGGCCTTTCGGGCGAAGCGGGTCATCGTGGCCACCTACCAGGCGGCCAGCGGGGCCGGGGCCAAGGGGATGGAGGAGCTATTAAGGGAAACCCACCGCTACCTGCACGGGGAAAGCCCGGTGGCCGAGGTCTTCGCCCACCCTTTGCCCTTCAACGTCATCCCCCACATAGATGCCTTCCAGGAAAACGGCTATACCCGGGAGGAGATGAAGGTGGTGTGGGAAACCCACAAAATCTTTGGGGACGATTCCCTAAGGATCAGCGCCACCGCGGTGCGGGTGCCCACCCTTAGGGCCCATGCCGAGGCGGTGAGCGTGGAGTTTGAAAGGCCCGTCTCCCCGGAGGCGGCCCGGGAGGTCCTGGCCCAGGCCCCCGGGGTGGAGGTGGTGGACGAGCCCGCTTCCCGGCGCTACCCCATGCCCCTTACCGCAAGCGGGAAGTGGCAGGTGGAGGTGGGCCGCCTCCGCCAGAGCCTGGCCTTCGAAAACGGCCTCGATTTCTTCGTAGTGGGGGACCAGCTCCTCAAGGGAGCGGCCCTCAACGCGGTCCAGATCGCGGAGGAGTGGCTCAAGGGGCCTTGAGCCATAGCCAAAACTCCCGGTTGCCCTCCTTCCCGGGAAGGGGGCTGGGGCTTACCCCTAGGGCCCGGAAGCCCAAGGCCTCGGCCTCCCCCTGGACCCGCCCGATGGCCTTTTCCCAGAGGCGGGGGTCCCGGACCACCCGGTGGCCGGGGCCCAGTTCGAACTGGGGCTTGACCAGGACCAGGGCCTCCCCTTTGGGCCTTAGGGCCTCGAGGAGCCTGGGGAGGAGAAGGGTGGCGGAGATGAAGGCCACGTCCATGACCCCGAGGTCCACCCTTTCGGGGAGGCGGAGGTCCCGCCCATCCACCCCCTCCAGGACCACCACCCGGGGGTCCTGGCGCAAGGCGGGGTGGAGCTGGCCCTTGCCCACGTCCACCGCATAGACCCGCCGGGCTCCCCTTTCCAGGAGGACCTGGGTGAACCCCCCCGTGCCGGCCCCGAGGTCCAGGGCCACCCGCCCCTCTACCCCCAAGGGGAAGGCCTCGAGGGCCCCAAGGAGCTTGTAGGCCCCCCGGCCCACGTACCTTTCCCCCTCCACCTCCACCCTGGCCCCTGGGGGCACGGGGTGGGCGGGCTTAAGCACCGCCTTTCCCTCCACCCGGACCCGGCCTTCTAGGATGAGGCGCTTGGCCTTTTCCCGGCTTTCCACCAGGCCCCTAGCCACCAGGTACCGGTCCAGGCGCACGAGGGTATTATGGACCGGTGGAGCCCGACCTTTCCGGAACCTGGTACGTCCTGGAAGGGGAGCCCGGGGAGCACCTGGTCCTCGAGGTCTTGGGGGAGCGCTTTTCCGGGATCTGGACCCGTCGGGAAGGGGCGGAGGCCTTCCTCGCCGCCTACCCCCACCTGGGGATGGGGGTGGGGGCCTTGGAGGGCCGGGCCCTCAAGGAGGCCTTTCTTCGGGCCCTGGCCCGGCTTGGGGTGGGGGCGGTTATGGTAGACTACCGCCCGGGGACCCACGGGGTCCCTTCCGTAGCCTTAGAGGATCTCTTAGAGGAGGTGCGGCGTGGCTAGGGTGTGGATGGTTCTCCTCTTCTTGTTCTTGGGTTTGGCCTGGGCCCAGCGGGTAGAGGTCCAAGGGGGTAGCCCCTTCGGCCTCCAAGGGGGGGTGCGGTTTCCCCTGGTGCCCTTCCTCCTCCAGGGGCGGGTCTATGGGGGGGTGGGCCTTGAGGCCTCGGGCGGGGGGGTAGACCTCCTCCTCTCCCTTCCCCTTACGGACCTCTACCTGGGGGCGGGGGCCTTCTATGGGACGGGGCTTGCCCTAAGCCTCCCCTGGGATGGGCGGGGCCAGGCGGGGGTGCGCCTGGTCCTCGGGACGGGCCTCAACCTTCCCTTGCCCCTCCTTTCCCCTTACTTCGAGGTCTACCCCGTGTACTACCTCACCCCCCGCCAAAGCCTAGGGCTGGGGGCGGCCTTGGGGGTGAGCCTGGGGCTATAGCCGGTACCCCTCCTTCAGGGGCACGATCCGGTTAAAGACCAGGTGGCCGGGCCTCGAGTCCAGGGGGTCTTGCCAGAAGTAGCCGAGCCTTTCCAGCTGGTAACGGGTCTCCTTGGGGTCTTGGGCCACGCTGGGCTCGATGTAGCCCCTTTTGACCTCCAGGGCCTTGGGGTTGAGGTTTTTCAGGAAATCCCCCCCCTCCTCGGGGTCTTTGGTGAGGAAAAGCCTTCCGTAGAGGCGAAACTCTGCGGGAAGCCCGTGCCGGGCCGAGACCCAGTGGATCACCCCCTTGGGCTTGGGCCCTTCTTCGGGGTTGGCCCCTAGGGTTCCGGGGACGATCCGGGCCTTGAGGAGGCGCACCTCTCCCCCCTCTACCACCGCGTCCTCGAGCTCGATCACGTAGGCGTGCCGAAGCCGCACCCTTTGCCCGGGGGCCAGGCGCCTCCAGCCCTTAGGGGGGTGGAGGCTAAAGTCCGTGCGCTCGATGTAGAGCTCCGGGGAGAAGGGGAGGGGCCTCGTCCCCTCCTTGGGGATATCCCGGGGCCAGTAGGGGGCCTCGATCCACTCCTCCCCCTCGTAGTTCGTGAGGACCACCTTAAGGGGCTCGATGACCCCAAGGATCCGGGGGGCGATGGGGTTGAGGTCGTCCCGGATGACCTCCTCCAGGAGGTCCATCTCCACCAGGGCCTCGTGGCGGGAGACCCCTGTCCGCCGCACGAACTCCAAGATGGCCTCGGGCCGCACCCCCCGGCGCCTTAGGGCCCTTAGGGTGGGCAGGCGGGGGTCGTCCCAGCCCCCTACCCATCCTTCCTCCACCAGGCGCGCGAGTTTCCTCTTGGAGAGGACGGTGTGGCCCAGGTCCAGCCGGGCAAACTCGTACTGGTGGGGCCTAGGGCCCAGGGGAAAGCCGCACTTTCCCTTGAGGTTTTCGATGACCCAGTCGTAGACCGCCCGGTTGTTTTCGAATTCCAGGGTGCAAAGGGAGTGGGTTACCCCCTCGATGAAGTCCTCCAAGGGGTGGGCGTAGTCGTAAAGGGGGTAGATCGTCCAGCGGTCCCCCACGTGGTAATGGGGGGCGTGGACGATGCGGTAGAGCACGGGGTCCCGCAGCTTGAAGTTGGGGTGGGCGGGGTCGATCTTGGCCCTGAGGACCCGGCTCCCCGTGGGAAACTCCCCCCGGCGCATCCTCTCGAAAAGCTCCAGGTTTTCCCCTATGGGCCTATCCCGGTAGGGGCTCGGCTGCCCCTTGGCCCTTAGGGCGGCCATCTCCTCCTCCGGGAGGTCGTCCACGTAGGCTTTCCCCTCCTGGATGAGGACCAAGGCGCAGGCGTACATCCGCTCGAAGTAGTCGGAGGCGTAGAAGATCCCATCCGGCTCGAATCCCAACCAGCGGACGTCCTCGAGGATGGCCTGGGCGTACTCCTCCTTTTCCGTCTCGGGGTTGGTGTCGTCCATGCGCAGGAAGCAGGCCCCGCCATAGGCCCGGGCCAGGCCGAAGTTCAGGGCGATGCTCCGGGCGTGGCCGATGTGGAGGTAGCCGTTGGGTTCGGGGGGAAAGCGGGTGACTACCCGAAGGTAGCGGCCCTCCCTTAGGTCCTTCTCGATGATCTCGTGGATAAAGGTCCGGGGAAGCTCCACCCCATCCAGTCTAAAAGCGGGGAGGGCGTTTTTCAAAGAAGGCCCGGATCCCCTCCTTGAGGTCCCCCGTTTCCCGAACCCAGGCGTTGGCCAGGGCTGCAAGGCGGAACCCCTCCTCCAGGCCCATCCCGGGCAGGGCGAGGAGGAGCTCCTTGGTGAGGCGCAAGGAGGTGGGAGCCCCTTGGGCCACCTCCTCCCCTAAGGCTAGGGCCACCTCTAGGGCCTGGCCCTTGGGGGCCACCCGGTTGACGAGGCCTAAGGCCTTGGCCTCCTCGGCCCCTAGGAGCCTTCCCGTAAGGAGGAGGTCCTTGGCCACCTTTTCCCCCACCGCGCGGGCCAGGATGACCCCTACCAAGGCGGCCACGAAGCCGATCCTAACCTCGGTGAACCCGAGCCTGGCCCCTTCCTCCATCACCACCAGGTCGCAGGCCAGGGCGAGCCCTGCTCCCCCCGCCACCGCGGGGCCGTTCACCGCGGCCAGGGTGGGCTTGGGGAAGGTGTAAAGCCGATGGAAAAGGCGCATGAGGCCTAGGGCGTGGGCGTAGTTTTCCTCCGCGGGGAGGTCTGTGACCCGTTCCAGAAAGGCGAGATCGGCCCCGGCGCTAAAGGCCTTTCCCCGCCCCGAGAGGACCACCACCCGGGCCTCGGGGTCTTCCTCCGCGCGGTTTAGGGCCTCGAGGAGGGCTTGGACCATTTCGGGGGAGAGGGGGTTTCGCCGCTTGGGGTCGTTGAGGAAGATGCGGTACAGGCGGCCCCTTTCCTCTTGGACCATGCCTCCATTGTAGGGGAGGGCGTTTCCTGCTACACTGCCTATAGCCCGCAAACCGGTGGGAAAGGCCTTTGCGGGCGGGGAGGTGGTGTAGATCAAGGAGTACCTGGTGAACGAGCAGATCCGCGCGCGTCAGGTTCGGGTGATCGGTCCAGACGGCAAGCAGCTAGGGGTGATGGAGACCCGCTCGGCCCTGCGCCTGGCCGAGGAGGAGGGGTTGGACCTGGTCCTGGTGGGTCCTACCGCCGACCCTCCCGTGGCCCGGATCATGGACTACGCCAAGTGGCGCTACGAGCAGCAGATCGCCGAGAAGGAGGCCCGAAAGAAGGCCAAGCGCACGGAGGTCAAGTCCATCAAGCTCCGGGTCCGGATCGACGATCACGATTACCAGGTGAAGCTTGGCCATATCCGGCGCTTCCTCGAGGAGGGCCACAAGGTCAAGGTGACCATCATGTTCCGGGGCCGGGAGGTGGCCCATCCTGAACTTGGGCAGAGGCTTTTGGAAAGGGTGGCCCAGGACCTCAAGGATATCGCCTCGGTGGAGATGAAGCCCGAGCTTCTGGGCCGGGATATGAACATGCTGTTGGCCCCCCTTAAGGTCTCTGCCTAGACACCCTCGCCCTGGCCTTGCTATAGTGGGTAGGCTTTTGGGAAGCCCTTAAGTCCCCACTAGGGGCGCTTCCCAAAAGGAGGTCCTATGCCGAAGATGAAGACCCACAAGGGCGCCAAGAAGCGGGTGAAGGTCACCGCTTCGGGCAAGGTGGTGGCCATGAGGACGGGCAAGCGCCACCTGAACTGGAAGAAGTCCGGTAAGGAGATCCGCCTCAAGGGGCGGAAGTTGGTCCTGGCCAAGCCGGAAGGGGAACGGATCAAGGGGCTTCTGCCCTACGAGGGGTGAGGGATGCCGCGGGCCAAGACCGGGTTTGTCCGCCGTCGCCGGCACAAGAAGATCCTCAAGCTGGCCAAGGGCTACTGGGGGCTCCGTTCGCGGAGCTTCCGCAAGGCCCGGGAGACCCTTTTCGCCGCGGGCAACTACGCCTACCGGGACCGCAGGCGGAGGAAGCGGGATTTCCGGCGGCTTTGGATCGTGCGCATCAACGCGGCCTGCCGCCAGCACGGCCTCAAGTACTCCACCTTCATCCACGGCCTGAAGAAGGCGGGGGTGGGCCTGGACCGCAAGGTCCTTGCGGACCTTGCGGTGAGGGACCCCCAGGCCTTCGCCGCGCTTGTCCAGCAGGCCAAGGCCGCCCAGGCCTAGGGTGCTCGAGGCCCTCTGGGTGCTCCTCGTGGCCACCCTGCCCGGGGTGGAGCTCCGGGGGGCCATCCCCTTGGGGGTGGCCTTGGGGATGCCCCTTTGGCAGGCCTTTTTCCTTAGCCTCCTCGGGAACCTCCTCCTCGTGCCCCTCCTCCTCGCCCTCCTCCCCTGGGGGGTCCGCCTCCTTACCCGCCTGCCCTGGGGGGCCCGCCTTTGGGCCTCCCTGGAGGCCAGGGTACGCCTGAAGGGGGAGGCCCACGTGCAAAGGCTTGGGGCCTTGGGGCTTTTCCTCTTCGTGGCTGTGCCCCTTCCGGGTAGCGGGGCCTGGTCGGGGGCGGTGTTGGCCACCGTGCTAGGCCTAAAGCGGTCCTATGCCCTTTGGGCCATTGGCCTTGGGGTGGTGGCCGCAGGGGTCTTGGTCCTCCTCCTCACCGGGGGGGTGGTCCTGGGCCTAAACTGGAGGCCGTGATGCCCCTCCTTCTCCCTTTGGCCTACCTGGTGGGGAGCCTACCCTTGGGGCACTGGCTGGCCCAAAGGCGCGGGGTGGACCTGCGGACGGCAAGCCCCTACACCCTGGGCCTAGAGAACGCCCTTCGCCGTTTGGGGTGGGGGTTTGTCCTCCTGGCCTTCCTCCTGGACCTCCTTAAGGGCTATCTTCCCCTCCTCCTCGGGCGCCTTTTGGGGCTAGGGCTTGGGGAGCTTTTGGCCCTTGGCCTGGCCCTTTACCTGGGCCACCTCTACCCCTGGCCCTTCCTCCGCAACCCCTGGCCCCTGAGGGCCAAGGGGGTGGGGGTGCTCCTTGGGATCCTCGCGGGGCTTCCCCTCCCTCCGGCCTGGGGGATGGTGCCCTTGGCCTTGGGGCTTGGCCTGTACGCCCTGACGGGCTATGCCTCCTTGGGGGCCTTGGGGATCCCCTTGGGGCTCACCTTGGCCCTTTTCCTCGGCTACCCGTGGCCGGAGAGGCTCCTTGGCCTTGCCCTTCTCCTCCTGGCCCTTTGGCGCTACAAGGAGAACCTGGGCCGCATCCTCGAGGGGACGGAGCCCAGGCTTGGCTCCCCCTTGCCCCTGCCTTCCCGGGACCAGGTGGTCTGCGCCTTCCTCATCCACCCCTTGACCCTCGAGGACCTTTGGCAAAGCCCCCGCTTCCGCTGGGCCCGGCCCTTCGTGCGCCTGGGCCTCCTTAGGCCCCACTGGATCGAGGCCCTAGCCGAACGCTTCCGCCCCATGAAGGTGGGGGAGGTGCGGGGGGTGAGGACGGAGGATGGGCGGACCATCCTCTGCCACCTCATCTCCGCCCCCCTCCTTCCCCACCAGATCAAGGCCAAGCCCGAGCTTGCGGTGAGGCGGGCCATCCAGGGGGCGAGGCTAGCTCGGGAGCTCGGGGCCACGGTGGTGGGCCTAGGGGCCTTTTGGAGCGTGGTGGGGGATAAGGGGAGAAGGGTCCAGGAGGCAGTGCCGGAGATCCAGGTGACGAACGGGGGGGCCTACACCGCAGGCACCGTAAGGGCGGCCATCCCCAGGCTCCTCGCCCACTTCGCCCGGGAGGGCCGAAGCCTCAAGGAGGCCACGGCCGCGGTGGTGGGGGCCAACGGGGTGGTGGCCTTTGGCATCGCCCGGGAGATCGCCCCCCACGTGGGCCGGCTCATCCTGGTGGGGCGGGAGGAGGCTAGGCTCCGGCGGGCCGCGGAAAGCCTAGTCCAAAACCTGAGGCGCAAGGGCCTCCCCACCCAGGTGGAGGTGGCGATGGAGGTGGGGGCCATCCGGGAGGCCGACCTGGTCTTCACCGCCACGAGCGACCCCAACCCGGTGATCCTCCCCGAGCACGTCAAGCCCGGGGCCTGGATCTACGACGAGGGGGTGCCCCCCGATGTCCACCCCAAGGTGCGGGAGGTGCCGGGGGTGAGGGTCATCCCCGGGGGGGTGGTGCGCCTGCCCGGGGCGGCCCGGGCCACCTTGGACCTCCACTTTGGGGCCCCCAACCAGGTCCCGGCCTGCCTGGCCGAGACCATGGTCCTGGCCGCAGAGGAGGCCTTTGACCGGAAAAGCCTAGGGGAGGTGCGCACGGAGAACATCCAGTTCTTCGTGGAGCGGGCTGAGGCCTTGGGGTTTAGGGTGGTGGAGTAGTGTGGCTCCTCCTCGCCCCCACCCTCCTCGAGGGGGATTTCCTCGAGGGGGAGGCCTTCACCTTCCTCGGGCGGCGGGGCCTGAGGGGGAAGGGGTTCGTCTTCCTGGAGACGGGGATAGGCAAGGTGAACGCGGCCCTCACCTTCGCAGCCTACGCCGCCTGCCGCCCGGTGGAAAGGGCCCTCCTCTTTGGGTTTGCGGGGGCCTACCCCGGGGCCCCCTTGGCCTTGGGGGAGGCGGCCTTGGTGGCCGAGGAGGTGGAGGCGGACTTGGGGCTTCGGGCGGGCCTAAAGCCTTTGGGCTTTCCGGCCCTTAGGGTGGGGGAGACCCCCTACTACAACCGTTTTCCCCTAGACCCCCACCTCACGGGGGCCTTGGCGGAGGCCTTGGGCCTGAGGCAGGTGGTGGGCCTTACCCGGGATCTCGTCTCGGAGTCCCCGGAAGAGGCCCAAGCCCTTGCCCGCCTCCATGGGGCGGCCCTGGAGAACATGGAAGGGGCGGCCTTTGCCCGGGCGGCCTTGGCCTTGGGGGTCCCGGGGGCGGAGCTTAGGGCCATCTCCAACCCCGCTGGATTAAGGGACCGGCGGGCTTGGCGGATGGGGGCGGCCAAGGAGACCTTGGCCCGCCTCCTTGTGCGGATCCTCGCCCTTTAGCGTACCTGGTAGCCCAGGCCCAGGAGGACCTCCCTGGCCCTTTCCCGTTCCTCCCAGGTGGCAAAGGAAAGGCGGATGGCCCCCGCCTCCTCCCGGATGGTGAGGACCTCCAGGTCCTTGATGTTCAGCCCAGCCTCTCCTAAAGCGGTGGCGATGCGGGCGATCTCCCCGGGGCGGTCGGGGACCAGGACGGAGAGGTCGTGCATCCTGGGGAGGAGGCTCCTTCGCACGATGGGGAGGCTATCCCGGGTGCGTTTGGCCATCTCCGCCGCCTGGAGGAGGCCCTCAGGATCGTCCAGGAGGTTTTCCAGTTCCAGGAGGACCCCCCGGAGCTCCTCCACCGCCTCCCTAAGGGCCTCCCGGTTTTGGACCAGCATGTCCCGGCTCATCCGGGGGCTTCCCGAGGCCACCCGGGTGAGGTCGCGAAAGCCCCCGGCGGCGAGGAAGATGAGGAGGTCCCGCCTGGGGTGCTGGGCCACCAGCCGGTTTAGGGCCACTGCGAGGAGGTAGGGAAGGTGGGAGACCCGGGCCACGAGCTCGTCGTGCAACCTAGGGTCCACCTCGAGGGGGTAGGCCCCTAGGGCCTCCACCAGGCTTCGCACCCCTTCCCGGGCCTTCTTCGTGGTGCCCTCCGTGGGGGTAAGGACCCAGACCGCGTTTTGCAGGAGCCCCGCGTGGGCGTTTTCCACCCCCGCCTTTTCGCTTCCCGCCATGGGGTGCCCCCCCAGGTAGTGGGGAAGGAGGCCCTCTAGGGCCCTTACCACCTTTCCCTTGACGCTTCCCACGTCCGTCCAGACGCTTTCCGGGTGGGCCCAAGGGGCCAAGGCCTCCCCCAAGGGGATGAGGGCCCCCACGGGGGCCGCAAGGATCCCTAACTCCACCTCCCCCACCCAGGGGCCGGGCTCCGTGTGGACCTGGTCCACCACCCCGAGGAAAAGGGCCTTCTCCAAGGCTAGGGGGTCGGGGTCATAGGCGTGGATCTCCCCGGCCAGGAAGCGCTCCTTAAGCCCCAGGGCCACGCTTCCCCCAAGGAGCCCCACCCCGAAGAGGCCTACCCGGCGGAAGAGGGGGGTCATGCGGGGTGGAGGGTCCCTAGGCTCCGGCCTAGGGCCGGGAGGAGGCGGCGCACCCTTTCCATGAGCTCCGCGAACTCCCCTTCGTGCAGCTGCTGGGCCCCGTCGGAAAGGGCCTTTTCCGGTTCGGGGTGGGTTTCTACGATGATCCCGTCTGCCCCCGCAGCGAGCCCCGCTAGGGCCAGGGGGATGACCCACTCCCGTTTGCCTGCGGGGTGGGAGGGGTCCACCCATACGGGGAGGTGGGTCCAGCTCTTGAGGACGGGAAGGGCGGAGACGTCCAGGGTGAAGCGGGTGGCCTTTTCAAAGGTGCGGATCCCCCTTTCCACCAGGATGACCCGCATGTTCCCCCGGGCCAGGATGTACTCCGCGCTCATGAGGAACTCCTCCAGGGTCATGCTCATCCCCCGCTTGAGGAGGACGGGCTTCCCCACCTCCCCCACCGCCTGGAGGAGGGCGAAGTTTTGGGCGTTCCTGGCCCCTATCTGGAGGACATCCGCGTACTCCGCCACGAGCTCCACCTGGTCTGGGGAGAGGACCTCCGTCACCACGGGAAGGCCCGTCTCCTTGCGGGCCTCGGCCAGGATCTTAAGCCCCTCTACCCCCAGGCCCTGGAAGGCGTAGGGGCTCGTCCGGGGCTTGAAGGCCCCACCCCGAAGCATCTGGGCCCCGTGGCGCTTGACGTAGCGGGCCGCAGTTAGGGTCTGCTCCCAGCTTTCCACCCCGCAAGGCCCCGCGGCCACCATCACCGCCCCACCCCCGGTCCTCCCGGTGGGGAATTCCAGCACCGTGGGCCAGGGGCGCACGTCTAGGCTCGCCAGCTTCCAGGGCTTGGAGATGGGGATGACCTCGGCTACCCCAGGAAGGGCCCGGAAGTGCTCCATGAGCTCGGGCACCGCCCCCCGGCCGATGGCCCCCACCAGGGTGGCCTCCACCCCTTGGGAGACGTGGGCCCGGTAGCCCGCCCTCTCCACCTCCCGGATCACCCCCCTAAGCTCCTCCTCCGTGTACCCCTTTCGCATGACAATGACCATAACCCCCTCCCAAAAAGATTTGGGCGCCCTCGAGGGCGCCCAAAGGCTTCCCATGCGGGCCTAGGGGCGCCCACTGGGCCCGAAATAAAACCCAAGGGGGACGCACCCAAAGCCCCGCATACTGGCCCTAAGGATAGGCCAAGGACCATGGGCCCGTCAACCCCCTGGGTTTTCAGGATAGCCTAGGGGGAGGCATGGCCTTTCTTTCTTGGGCCGAGGTCTTCGCCTTCCATAGGACCCGTAAAGGTATCGGCCATAGGAGCCTTCTCGTGGACCGGGGGGAGCCATACCACCCCATGCAGGCTTGCGCCTGCATGGGGGCCCCGGTAGAGTTTAGCGCACGAACGGAGGGTATCAGGCTACCGGAACCTCTTCCTTCCCGACGGACGGATCCTCTATATGGGGGAGGGGAGGAGGGGAAACCAAGAGCCCCTAGGGGGCAACCTCCGCCTCCTCCGGGCCCATGCCGAGGGCATTCCCTTTAGGGTGTTCCTAAGGGAGGGGGTAGGGAGGTGGCGGGATCTGGGCCTTTACCGGGTGGAGGGCTGGCGGTATGCCCTCGAGGAAGGCCGCTATGTGTACTGGTTCACCCTAGGGCCTTATGGATCCGGAGGAGGCCCTTGAGGGTGAGGTCCTCGTCCACGACCTCCAAGGAGGGGCATAGGGGCCTTAGGATGGTGGCGAACCCCCCCGTGGCCAGGACCCGGGCCTCCCCGGCCTCCTCCTTGAGGCGGCGGACCATTCCTTCCACCAAGGCGGCATAACCCAGGACCAAACCCGAGCGGAGGGCCTCGAGGGTGTTCTTCCCTACGGCCTGCCGGGGGGGCACCAGGTCCACCTTGGGGAGTTTGGCCGTACGGCTTGCCAGGGCGTCGGCCGCGGTCATGGGGCCGATGGTGATGGCCCCCCCAAGGTAGCGGCCCGGGGCCTCCACCAGGTCGAAGGTGGTGGCCGTGCCGAAGTCCACCACGATGTACCGCCCCGTGGGGCTTGGGTAGTCCAAGGCCCCCACCGCGTTCACCAGGCGGTCCGCCCCTACCTCCTTGGGGTTTTCCACCAGGACCTCGAGGCCCGTGGCCTCGGCGTCCACCAGGCGGACCTCCACCCCAAAAAGGCGCCGGATGGCCTGGGCCATGGCCCCCTCCACCGGGGGGACCACGCTGGAGAGGATGGCCGCCTGGGGAGGGGGGAGGCCCTCCAGGTCGAAGAGGTTTCTCAGGAGGAGGCGGTACTCGCTTTCCATCCGCATCCTCTCCGTGTGGATCTGGAAGCGGGCGACGAGGTCATCCCCCTGGAATACCCCAAGGACGGTGGAGGTGTTCCCGACGTCGATGGCCAGGAGCACCTAGGCTTCCCCTTCCCAGGGCTCGAGGATCACCCGGGTGGTGATCTCCGCATTGAGGTTGGCCCTTACGGAGCAGTATTTGGTGTGGGAGAGCTCCACCGCCCTTTCCAGGGCCTCGAGGGTTACCCCGGGCCCCGAGGCGATGTGGGTGACGGTAATCTTGGTGTACCGCCGGGGGTGGGTTTCCGCCCGCACCCCCTCCACCTCCACCCGGTAGCGGGCCAGGGGCTGGCGTTTTTTCCGCATGATGTCCACCACATCGTAGGCCGTGCAGGCCCCTAGGGCCATAAGGAGGAGCTCCATGGGCCTGGGGCCGGCCGCAGGCTGGTCCCCGTCGATCACGATCCGTTCCCCCGTCTCGTTGATCCCTAGGAACCGGTGGCCTACCAGGTTGTACAGGGTGACCCTCTTGGTCATGGCCTCATTCTAAGGGGGTAGACTGGGCCCGTGCGGCCCGCTTTGGCCTTCCCCCTCCTCATGGGCTTGGCCCTGGCCTGGCCCCGGGTAGGGGTCCACCCGGGCTTCACCCGGGTGGTCTTCGACCTGCCCACGCCCCAGGCCCGCTACACCCTAAAGGAGGGAAACCCCATCGAAATCCTCTTTCCCGGGCTCCAGATGCCCCCTAGGGAAGAGGTGGTGAACTCCAAGGAGGTGGCCTCCGTCCAGGTCCTAAGGGGGGGTGAGGGGACCCGGGTCCTCATCCGTACCCCAGGCCCCGTGGAGCTCCGCCTTGAGCGCTACCAGGACCCCGAGCGTCTGGTCTTGGACCTCCTTGCCCCAGATAAGAGGGCCCAGGATCCGCCCTCCCCTTCCCCCAGGGCCCAACCCCCCTCCCTTCCCAAGCCCGTGGTCCTCTTGGACCCGGGGCACGGGGGGGTGGATCCCGGGATGGTGGGGTACGTGGTGGAGAAGGCGGTGACCCTGGATGTGGCCCTGAGGCTCAAGCGGCTCCTCGAGGCCCAAAGGATCCAGGTGCTCCTTACCCGGGACCGGGACACCCACCTCTCCCCGGATAAGCGGGAGGACCTGGCCCGGCGGGCGGCCATGGCCGATAGTTCCCGGGTGAACCTTTTCCTCTCCATCCACGTGAACGCCAGCCCCACCCGCACCGCCCGGGGGGTGGAGGTCTACTACTTCGGCCGGGCCCCAAGCCCCGAGGTCCTGGCCCAGGTGGTGCGGGAAAACGGCGGGGGGGAGATAGGCCGGCGCCTCACCGAGGAGGCCAGGAGCGCGGCGGAGAGGATCCTCTTGGACATCCTGGCCCAGTCCAACCAGCGCCATTCCCGGGAACTGGCCGAGACCATAGGGCGTAAGCTCAGCCAGGCTACGGGTAGCCCTTACCGGGGCAGCTTCCCCGGGGATTTTTTCGTCCTGCGCTACGCCCGGGTGCCCGCGGTCCTCGTGGAGGTGGGCTTTGGGGACCACCCCGTGGAGGGCCGAAACCTGGCGGACCCCGCCTACCGGGAGCGGGTGGCCCGGGGCCTCCTTCAGGGCGTGCTCACCTTCTTGGCTCGGGGGGCATACCTGCCCACGGCTCCCCGTCCCTAGAAGGGCAGGTGGTCTAGGGCCTCTTGGGCGTTTGGGAAGCGTTCCCCGGGCTTTTTGGCTAGGCATTTGGCCAGGTAGTCCCGGGTCTTCTCGTCCAGGCCGGGGATGGGGGCGGCTTCCTCGGAGAGGTGCTTGCGTAGGACCTCCTCTGGGGAGCCGGTGAAGGGGTACTCCCCCGAGAGGATCCAGTAAAGGATGATGCCCGCCGCGTACACGTCGGCCTCAGGCCCAGGAGGCTCCCCGAGGATCTGCTCGGGGGACATATAGGGGAGGGTTCCGACCCGTAAGGGCCGGGGGAAGGCCTCGTCCGCTGGTCCGGAGAGGTCGAAATCCAGGAGGCGGGCGAAGCCCGCTTGGCTTACGAGGATGTTTTCCGGCTTCACGTCCCGGTGGACCAGGTTCTTTTCGTGCATGTGGGCTAGGGCCGAAAGGAGCTGGCGGAAGACGAAAAGGGCCCGCTCCCGGGGTTGGCCCCGGAGCATCCAACGCCCCATCTCCTCCCCAGGGGCGTAGGCCAGGAGGAGGGCTGGGCCCTCCTCGAGGTCGAGGCCTTGGAGCACGGGGTTCAGGTGAGGGTGGTTGAGCCTTCCCCCCACCCAAAGCTCCCGGTCCCGGCGGGCTTTGGCCCCCTGGGGGAAGACCTTTAGGGCTAGGGGGGTTCCGGCAGGGTCGAAGGCCAGGTAGACCGTGGCCAAGGCTCCCCGGGCCAGGGGCCGGACTACCCGGTACCGCCCGAGGAGGGTTTGCCCCACAAGCCCCACTCCCCTACTATAAGGGCGCGCCCTGCCCGGGTTAGCGTGGGAGGATGGGGGCCTTGTGCCTTCCAAGGGGTCTAGCCCATACCGGGGGGACGTGACCCCGGGCTGGGAGGCCGTGGCCATACGGGCCTTTTGCCCGCAGGCTTACCCCCGCCCCAACCTCGAGGGGATGGGGATCCGGGGCTCCCGGGGATCGTGAGGCGGGGAAGGCCGCCCAGGTCTTTTTGGGTAAAGTGGAGGGGATATGAAGGCCTTTTGGGACTATCTTTTCAAGGAGTGGTTTCGTCAGGTGGGGGAGGCCCTCCTCGTGGCCTTTCTGGTCACCACCTTCCTCTTCACCACCGTGGGGGTGGTGGGCCAGAGCATGGTCCCCACCTTGGCCAATGGGGAGCGCGTCCTCGTCCCCAAATGGGAGACCTGGCTGGTGCGGCTAGGGTTCATGGAGTGGCGCCGGGGGGAGATCGTGATCCTCAAGCCCCCCGAGGGTACCCCCTTCGCCACCGCCCGTTTTCCCGTTTTGGGCTTTTCCTTCCGGGCTTTTTTCATCAAGAGGATCGTGGCCGTTCCTGGGGATGAGGTCTACGTGGAGGGAGGGGTGGTCTACGTGAACGGAGAACCCCTCCAGGAGACCCACATCACGGACCGCCTGGCCCCCTGGCCGGACTCCTTCCCTGGGGTGTGCTACCGGGAGGGGCGCATGACCCGGATCCTTACCCAGCAGGGGGATTTCCCCGTGGACCTCCTGCCACCCTACCTAGGGCCCCTGAGGTCCATGCTCCTGCCCCCTTCCGAGGCTACCTTGGCCCGAAGCCAGCTGGAGGAGACCTGCGAGGTGGGGAGGATCCGCCTCAAGGAGGGGTATTACTTCGTCATGGGGGACAACCGGAGCCTCGGGGGTTCGGAGGATGGCCGCACCTTCGGCCCCATCCCCGTGGAGGCCATCGCCGGGCGGGCCAACTTCGTGTGGTGGCCCCCCCTGGTGCGGGACGAAGGGGGGTGGCGCCTCAACCTCCGTCCCCTCCCCGTGCCCCCCGCCTACGACCTCAGGTGAGGACCAGCACCCAAAGCTCCCCGGGCCCATGGACCCCCCGGACGGTCACCTGGCCGATATCCGCGCTTTTGGAGGGCCCGGAGTGGAGGCCTAGGGCCGGGGGGAGGTCCTCGAGGTGGGCTAGGGCCTCGAGGAGGGTGGGGAAGAGCCTATCCCTTTCCAGGAGGACCAGGTGCCTAGGGGGAAGGAGCTGGGCCCGGCGCCCATCCCAGGAGGCCAGGGCCACGCTCCCCGTTTCCGCCACCCCAAAAAGGGCCCAGGAGAGGCCCCAGGTGGCCTCTTCTGGGGGGGCGGGGCGGAGGCCTAGGCGGAGGTCCTCCGGTACCCCTTCCCCCAGGGCCACCCCTTCCCCCCCCAGGAGGTCCTGGAGGAAGGCCAAGGCCTGGCCCCGGGGGAGGGCCTGGCCCCTCGCCCCGTTATCCCCTAGCCGCCCCAAGAAAAGCTCCAAGGGGTCTTCCCGGGGGCTTTCCGGGGGCCCGGGGGGAGGGAGCTCGGCCTTGGGCCTCCCCTTTAGGGCCTGCCGCACCCTTTGGAGGATCCGTTCCCTAGCCCCCATGGCCCTCCTCCCATAGCTCGTGGAAAGGCTTGGGGCTAGGCCTCAAGGGGCCCCGCCCTTCCGTCCAGGCCCGGAGGAGGGGGAGGAGGTCTTGGGGAAGGGGTAGGCCCCTAAGGCCCTTGGAGAAGAGGCGGTAAAGGGTGGGGCTTGCCATCACCCGGGCGAAGGCCCCCATGGCCGCCCTTTCCCAGCCGGGGGTGAGGCCCCTTTCCACAGCCCGCTTCCGCCAGGTGAGGAGGAGCTTGGGGATGGGGATTTCCACGGGGCAGGCCTCGTAGCAGGCCCCGCAGAGGGTGGAGGCGTAGGGGAGGGGGTAGGTTTCCTCGAGGGAGAGGAGGCCGGGGTCCAGCACGGCCCCGATGGGCCCCGAGTAGACGTACCCATAGGGGTGGCCCCCCGTCTGGCGGTAGACGGGGCAGGCGTTGAGGCAGGCCCCGCAGCGGAGGCACCTCAGGGTCTCCCAGGCCTCGGGATCAGCGAGGAGGGCCGTGCGCCCGTGGTCCACCAGGACCACGTGGACCTCCTCCGGGCCCCCGTCCCCAGGGCCTTGGATGAGGGAGACGAAGGTGGAAAGGCGCTGGCCCGTGGCCGCCCGGGCCGCAAGGGGGAGGAAAAGGGCCAAGTCCTCAAGCCGGGGGAGGAGCTTCTCGATGCCCACGAAGGCCACGTGGACCTTGGGGAGGCTGGTGCTTAGGCGGATATTCCCCTCGTTTTCCATGAGGGCCAGGGTGCCCGTTTCCGCCACCAGGAAGTTGGCCCCGCTGATCCCAAGCTCCGCCCCAAGGAAGGCCTCCCTTAGGACCCTCCGGGCGACCCCCGCCAGGTCCTCTGGGGAGGCCTCGAGGGGGGTGCCGAAGCGCTCGTGGAAAAGCCTCCGGATCTTCCCCAAGGGGAGGTGGATGGCGGGACCCACGATGTGGCTTGGGGGCTCCCCTAGGAGTTGGACCAGGAACTCCCCGAGGTCCGTCTCGTACACCTCCACCCCCAAGGACTCCAGGAAGGGGTTGATCCCGAGCTCCTCCGTGAGCATGCTCTTGGCCTTGACCGCCCGCCTTACCCCTACCCGTTCCACCAGTTCCCGGAGGACCTCCCAGGCCTCCTTGGGGGTTTCCGCCCAGTGGACCTGGACCCCGTTTTTCCGCAGGTTGGCCTCGGCGAGCTCGAGGTAGGTGTCCAGGTGGGTGAGGACGTGGTCCTTCACCGCCTTGGCCCGGGCCCGCCAGGCCCCGATGGCCACCTCCCCGTAGGCCCTAAGCCGGTTGGCCTCAAAGTGCAGGGTCGCGCCCGTTACTGCCTCCCGCACCTCCGGCCTTTCCCGGAGGAGCCGGGCCGCCTCCTTGGGGTAAAGCCTAGCCTTGGCCTGCATACGCCTCCCAAAGCAGGGTGGCCAGGGGCACCACCCGGATTCCCCGGCCCTTTTTGGCCAACCGCCCCCCCAGGTGGAGGAGGCAGCCTGCGTCCGTGGAGGTGAGGACCTCCGCCTGGGGGAGGGTGGCGATCTTGCGGTCGGCCATGGCCAGGGAGACCTCGGGGAGCTTCACGGAGAAAAGCCCCCCAAACCCACAGCACTCCTCCCCGGCCTCCCAGGGGAGGATCTCCGCCCCCGAGTTTTTCAGGAGGAGAAGGGGTTCCTCCCGCACCCCAAGCTCCCTTAGGGCGTGGCAGCCGTGGTGGTAGGCCACCTTACGCCCCCTTAGCCCCTCCCCAAGCCTTTCCACCCCGAGGACCCGGACCAGGAACTGGGAGAGCTCATAGGTCCTTTCGGAAAGGGCTAGGGCCTCCTGGTCCCCAGGAAGGAGCTCGGGGTAATGGTTTTTGAGCATGCTCGCGCAGCTTCCCGAGGGGAGGACCACGTAGGGGTAGTCCCTGAAGACCTCCAGGGTCCTCCGGGCTAGGGCCCTCGCCTCCCCCCAGTACCCTGCGTTAAGGGCGGGTTGGCCGCAGCAGGTCTGGCCCCAGGGGAAGTCCACCCCTACCCCTAGGGCCCTTAGGAGCCGGACCGCGGCCACCCCGGCCTCTGCGTAAAACTGGTCAGCCAGGCAGGTGACGAAAAGGGCTACCCGCATTGAGGCCTAGTCTAGCGCAAGGGGAGGACCTCGAGGCCCCTTAGGAAGAGGTTCCGGTCCTCAGGGGGCTTATAGAAGTCGTTGACGAAGGCGAGGACCAAGGGGGCCTGCCCGGAGGTCTCCACCTCCACCGTCTCCCTCCCCCGGACCTCCCCTTGGAAAAGGACCCGCTCCCCCTCGGCCAGGATGGCCCAGGGGCCTTGCCCCCCGGCCACGGTGCCCTCGAGGTGGAGGCGCACCCGGGCCTTTTGGCAAAGGGGGATCTCCACCCCGCCGTTGGACCAAAGGTCGGCCCCTTGGGGCAGGGGACCTTCCCGGCAGGGGGCCTGGGGAAGGGGTTTTAGGCTAAAGGCCTTCTCCAGGGCCAGGAGGCTTAAGGCCAGGGCCCCAAGGAGGGCCAGGGCCTCCCAAGGCCTCACCGCACCACCTCCCCTTCCCAGAGGTAGCGGTACCGGTCCGCAAGGAGGTGGTGGCTTCGCACGAGGACGCGGATCCGGTAGGGCCCAGGCCCTAGCTCCCCCAAGGAGAAGGCGATGGGCTTACCCCCGTCCCACTCCCACCCGATCCTCCGGCACCCCTCCCGGCAGGCCCAGACCTGGACCCGGTACCCTTCCCCCCCTTCCAGGGCCACCACCCCCCCTTCCCGGCCCAAGGCCGCGTAGCCCAAGGAGGGGGGAGGGGGCTCGGGCCGGGTGGCCAGGTAGAGGAAGGGGGAGGCCCAAAGGAGGAGGGTGGCCCCAGCCCAAACCCCAAGGCCTCGGGGCCCTTCCCCCCGGGCCAGGGCCAGGCCCCCCACGAGGAAGAAGATCTCCCCCCGGAAGGGGCTAGGGACGGAGAAGGGGTTATCCACCATCCCCATGCCCAGGAAAGCCCCAAGGAGGCTAAGGAGAAACCCGTCCCCATAGGCCCCCTTGAGGAAAGCCCCCACCAGGAGGGCAAGCCCCAAGGCCCCTAGGGGGCCGCTTTCCCCTAGGGCCTGGAGGAGGTGGTTGTGGGCGAAGGCCCAAAGGCCCCCGTAGGCCATAAGCCAAGGGGGGCAGGAGAGGCCTCGGGCCTCGAGGAGGGGGAAGAGGAAGCATTCCCCAAAAAGCACCCCCTGGATCCGCTCCCCAAGGAGGTAGGGCCCTACCCCCGTCCAGGGGTGGTCCCGGAAGGCCTCGTAGGCCCTAAGCCAAAGCTCTTCCCGTCCCGAAAGCCCTTGCCTCAGGAGCCTCTGGAAGGGGGGGAGGTCGGAGAAGAGGGCCAGGAGGATGAGGCCCATCCCGAGGAGGAGGGCCACCCCGCCCCGCCGGCGAAAGGGAAGCCCCGCCGCCCCCCCTAGGAGGAGGGCGAGGAGCCCCCCCCGGCTTCCCGAAAGGAGGAGGACCGTACCCCCTAGGAGGCCGAGGAGGACCCGGAAGGGCCAAGGGTAGGCCTGGTGGAGGGCGAGGAGGATCCCCAGAGCCCCCATAAACCCAAGCCCCACGGGGCTATGGAAGGGATGGGCGAGGCGCGCCTCCCGCACCCCCTCCCCATAGGTCCAGTACGAGGCGAGGAGGGCCGTCACGTAAAGGGAGAAGAGGCCCACCCCTAAGGGCCTAAGCCCCACCTCCTTCAAGGCCACCCCAGCCCCCACGAGCCCCAGGACGTAGAGGACCCGTAGGAGGGCCAAGGGAAAGGCCCAGGGCTCAGGGGCCAAGAGGGCGGGGAGGAGGAGGCTAAGGGCGTATATCCCCAAGACCCCTTGGGCCCAAGGGGGGAGGCCCCGGAGGCGGCCGAGGAAGAGGGGGGCAAGGAGGGCCAAAGGGGGGAAGAGGGGCCCAAGGAGAAGGGCTAAGGCCAAGGCTCGCACGAGGGCAATATACCCTCCCTAAGGGGGCTTTCAGGATCATGGGGTAGATTGGCCCTATGCGCGGTCTCCTTTTCCTGGCTTTCCTCCCTTTGGCCCTAGCTGCCCGCTTCGCCGCCTTTAGCGTGGAGCCCTATGGGCCCCAGAGGGTGAACCTGGAAACCGGGGTCACCACCCTGCCCCAGGGGGGGGTCATCGTGGACAACGAGAACGGCCTCCGCCTGAAGGGCGCGTACATCGAGTACAAGGAGGGGAGCTTCATCCGGGCTAGGAAGGTGGAGCTCCTCTCCGCCAAGGAGACCTTCCAGGCCGAGACCCTGGAGCACGATATCCCCAAGCAGGAGGCCCGCTTCACAGGCCTCCTCTTCTCTAGCCCCGACTTCAAGGGGGTCCAGGCCCAAAGGGCCCTGGCCCTTTTCGGGGAGGAGGTGGTGGTCCTAAGGGGCCAGGTCCGGGCCCAAAGGCCTGACCTCCAAGGGGAGACCCTGGTGGTGGACCTGAGGGCGCGGGAAGGCCTGGTCCTGGGCCCCTTCACCTACCGGGAAGGGAAGGCCACCCTGAGGGGGCAGGGCCCCGCGGCCCGGCTTTACCTCCGCTTCCTTGGGGACAAGGTCCAGGCCACCACCAGGCCCCCAGCCGGCGCGGCCCGCCTCGAGGCCCAGGCCCGCCTCCTGCCATGACCCTCTACCGCCACCTCCTTAAGGAGAGCCTCCCCCTTTTCCTCTTCGCCCTCCTCCTCCTCACGGGGATTTTCCTCTTCGGTTTCTTCTACGCCGGGGCCCGTTGGCTGGAGGGGGTACCCCTCCTTAAGGTCCTCCGCTGGCTTAGCTACCATATCCCTGGCGTCCTGGTCCAGGCCTTTCCCATCGCCCTCGTCACCACCACGGTGCTCGTCTTTGGCCGCCTGGCTGCGGAAGGGGCCCCTTTCGCCCTCCTTGGGGCGGGGGTTCCCCTAACCCGGGCGGCCTGGCCCCTGGTCCTCCTCGGGGGGGTGGTGGCCGGGGTGGCCCTCTACCTCCAGGAGTTCCTGGTGCCCCATTACAACGAGCGGGTGCGGGTGGCCTGGTGGGACGAGCTCCACACCCAAGGGGCAGGCCTCCACCGCCTGGTGGGGATGACCCTGCCCATCGGCCGGGGGAAGACCCTCTACTTCGAGGATTTCGACTGGGAAGGCAAGGAGATGCTCGGGGTACGCATTACCGCCTTTCAGGGGGAGGAGGGGACCTTCCTTTTTGCAGAGAGGGGGCGCTGGGAGGATAAGACCATCTACCTCGAGGACTACCGCCTCTACCGGGTGGACTTCCGGGCGGTGCCGGGCCTCGAGGGGGCCAAGGACCTCCTCCTCCAGGTGCGCCGGGTGTTCCGGACCGTGGGCCAGGGCTCCCTTTTGGAGGTGGAGTCCGACCTCTCCCGCTCCCGGGCCATCGCGGACTATGCGGACACCTTTAGCTTCGGCCAGGATAGCCTCAGCGAGGCCTTCCGCAAGGCCCGGGATCCCTTCCTCCCCCCGGGGGAGCGGCTTAAGGCCCGCTTGGAGCTCCATTCCAAGCTGGCCTTGCCCGTGGCCAACCTGGTCCTGGTCCTCCTCGCCGCAGGCATGGCCTTGCGCTATGGGCGGAGCACGGGGCTCGCCCTAGGGCTTAGCGCCCTCTTGGCCTTGGCCTACTATGGGGCCTTTTTCCTAGGCCGTTCCTTGGGGGGAATCGGGGCCTTGCCCCCGGAGCTTGGGGCTTGGGGGGCCAACCTCCTCTTCCTCTTCCTGGGGTTTAGGGCCCTCCGCTAGCGGAGGCTTACCCCAAACCTTAGGCTTAGGCCCGTAGGTTCGCTGTACTGCCCCTTAAGGACATTCTGGAGGCGGAGTTCGTAGGCCAGGCAGCCGTCATAGTAGCGGGCGGTGAGGCCATAGCGGCTTAAGCCCCCCTCCCCAAACCCCACCTCTGGGGCCA